>NZ_JADEXI010000934.1:0-1139 GCF_015207185.1 Microcystis sp. LEGE 08355
GTATTATTAGCAGTACGAATTAAAGGGGTCTCCTGGGGTTTTGTGGGAGTTTGGGGCAAATTTTTGGCAATTTTTGGCGCAGTTTCCACTTTTTGACCATCCAAAGACTCAATCTGATCTAAGGGTAGGGTCATCTTCATCATCCCGAAACGCAGGGAAATCTCCTCTGATTCTGGTGAAATTGCTAAAACTTCGGCAGTTTGTCCCAAATTGGGCAAGCGTACCCTTTCCCCCACTTGCGGAAGATAATTAACCTTAGTTTTTTCCGTTTTTGGTAATAACCTTTCTGCGATCGCAGTTAACTCCTCTGTGGCTTTTTGGGCATCTCTACCGGTTTTTGTTCCTGATTGCAATCGGCGAATAACGTCATTAATCTGTGCTTTTGCCGATAATAAAGCCTTTTGTATCTCCTGCTCCTGATAACGTTTTAATTCTCGCTCTCTCTCCTGTAAAGAATTAGCCCGTGTAGAAACCTCTGTATAAAATTTCTCCGTTTGTTGGAGTAATTGACTAGCCTCCTTAGCTTTTGACTCCTGTTCCCGTCTTTGCGCTTCCAAACCAGCAATTACTTGATTTATCTCCTCCGATAACCCCCCCAGATGATTTCTCGCTTCGGCCACAATTTCGGGACTTAATCCCAAACGCTGGGCAATAGTTAAAGCATTAGAACGCCCCGGAATGCCCCATAATAGTCGATAAGTGGGGGAAATAGTGCGATCATCAAACTCTACCGAGGCATTTTCAAAGCGAGAATCTCGATACTTTAACGCTTTTAATTCCCCGTAGTGAGTGGTAGCCACCGTCAATAAACTATGATCAGCGAGGTATTGTAAAATAGCGATCGCTAAAGGACTTCCCTCAGCCGGATCCGTACCTGCTCCCACCTCATCGAGTAAAACCAAGGAACGAGAATTTAAAGCCGCTAAAATGCGGACAATCCGGCGAATGTGACCCGAAAAAGTCGATAAACTCTGTTGCAAAGACTGTTCATCCCCGATATCGGCCAAAACCTGATCGAACCAGGGTATCTCTACCGGTTCCCGCGCTGGAATAAACAAGCCCGCTTTCGCCATTAAAGCCGCTAATCCGAGGGTTTTTAAAGTAACGGTTTTTCCGCCGGTATTTGGTCCGGTGATGGC
>NZ_JADEXI010000935.1:0-1136 GCF_015207185.1 Microcystis sp. LEGE 08355
CTGTATCTACATAATCGGGAGTTTCTGGGGGAGGTGGCTGATCACAAATTCCAAATTTATGCCGATGGGTTTGACTCTGACATTTTTTATCAAAGAAATTGATCTTCATAACTGTTCTTCGATTTCCAGTAAATCATCAAAAAGCTGATTTGTCTCTCCTAGGGAAAGATTGAGATAATTTTCATCAGAAGGTAAACCCTTATATGTAGCAAGTTCTCGGATTTCTCCTTGCTCTGTTAATTCATATACAATAGCATCTTCTGCCGCTATACAAGAGGCTTTCGGGACAATTTGGTTGAGCTTTTCTTGGAGATAATCGGCGGTAGAAATCGCTGATGATAGGATTTTTTTAATAACTTTATCCGCTTTGATAGCTAGGGTTAGATCGTTGATAATATAAGGACTATGAGTAGTTAAAATTAGTTTATTTCCCTGGGTTAAATTGGCAAATTCAAATAATTTATATAAAATCTTTTTCTGCGATTGGGGAAAGAGATTCTGCTCGATTTCTTCCACAATATTTACAAAACACTCATTGCGGTATTTAGAAGATAACACTTCTAGTGCAGCCTTTTTTAGGTCATCGGAAAGATTATCATTAGAGAGAATTTTCTCGATTTCCATTTTTAATCTTTTTTGCTCCTCTCCACTGAGTTCATTGCGGGAAGTTTCTTGAGTTCGATTGATCGATAAAGCAATATTTCGAGAAACGAGAAATAAAGGAACAAAAGACTGAAAACCACTGGAAGCTTCTGATAGATTTATTTGATAATCACTACCCACAATCTTGGCTAGTCTATTGAGTTTATCAAATTCTAATTTAACCTCACCTACTGGCAAAGTCAAACTGCCAGATAATTCCTGTTGTGAGCGATCCAATTCTTGCCAGAAAGTATATAACGATTCTGGCAGTCCTTTGAGTTTTTCTGGCCATCTTACTGCACTCAAAAAGTTTCGCTCTGCTGGTACATACATAATTTTTGGTACTCGATACTTTGAATTATCAGTACGCTCGATCGATAATTTAGCATTTTCAAAACTAATTCGATAAACATCTCCATTGTATTCAATTTGGGTTTCGGGTAAAAAGTAATTGGTTAAATTTTGGTATTGACAAAAAGATTTAACAAAACGAT
>NZ_JADEXI010000936.1:0-1133 GCF_015207185.1 Microcystis sp. LEGE 08355
CCCCTTATTAAGGGGGGATTAAAGGGGGGACTAAGGGGGGATCGGCACCCCCCTTATCAAGGGGGGCAGGGGGGATCGAACCTAAAATCCATTTTTAATTTAATTATAACCAGCTACTTACCTATGGAAAACTTAGATTTAAAGAAATCCTCGCCCTTCTTACTTATCTCACCGTTTTTTCTCTGGGGAACAGCGATGGTAGCGATGAAAGGTGTTATCCCCCACACCACCCCCCTATTTATGGCGGCAATTCGCCTTGTTCCCGCCGGAATGTTAGTTTTAATGGTAGCTTGGTTTTTAGGTCGTCCTCAGCCCAAAACCCTGCAAGCATGGTTATGGATTGCCCTTTTTGCTCTCATGGATGGCACTCTTTTTCAAGGTTTTCTGGCATTGGGATTAAATCGCACCGGGGCGGGGTTAGGATCGGTAATTATTGACTCCCAACCCCTAGCGGTGGCTTTAATGTCGAGTTGGCTATTTAAAGAAGTTATCGGTGTCTGGGGATGGTTAGGATTGGGTTTAGGGATTGGGGGAATTAGTTTAATCGGCTTGCCCGATCAATGGTTTTATGACTTTTTTGGACAAAAAGCGGTAAATATTGACTTTAGCTGGCAGGAATTACTAAATAGCGGCGAAATGCTCATGCTTTTGGCTTCCCTATCCATGGCGGTGGGAACAGTCTTAATCCGGTTTGTCTGTCGTCATGCGGATCCCGTCAGTGCCACGGGATGGCACATGATTTTAGGGGGATTGCCGCTATTTTTAGCTTCAGGTTTCACCGAATCCCATCAATGGCAAAATATAGATTTAAATGGTTGGTTAGCTTTAAGTTATGCCACGATTTTTGGTAGTGCGATCGCCTATGGAATATTCTTTTATTTAGCCGCCAAGGGCAATTTAACCAGTTTAAGTTCTTTAACTTTTTTAACTCCGGTTTTTGCCCTCACTTTCGGGAATTTATTCCTCGGTGAGATGTTAAGTGTATTGCAATGGGTGGGGGTATCTTTAACCCTTGTTAGTATTTATTTAATCAATCAAAGGGAAAGAATCGCCCCACAATTGCGGGCAATTTTTGCTAATCTTTCCTCTGCTTCCGTGAAGTAAACATGAGTGTTGGGTGTTGGGTTTTAGGG
>NZ_JADEXI010000937.1:0-1109 GCF_015207185.1 Microcystis sp. LEGE 08355
CCCCACACCCCACACCCCACACCCTGCCACCACCGAAAAACTTTTTCAGCAGACCCTAATTAAGCGGTTAAATCGATTAACTTTTGTTTTAAAGTTTCCAATCCTAGCCGACGAATAGCCGAGATAAAAACAGCTTGGGGATATTTTTCCTTAGCTATTTCCAAATCGTCGCTTTTTACCTGATCCAACTTATTAAACACCATTAACATCGGACCGGTTTGAATCGGCATCTCCGAGAGGATTTTTAACACCGAGGCAATCTGACTTTCCCAAGCTGGATGGGAGAGATCCACCAGATGGAGTAATGCTTCTGCTTCCGTTACTTCCTCTAAAGTTGCCCGAAAAGCATCCACCAGCGAGGGGGGTAATTCGTGGATAAAACCCACCGTATCGGTTAGTAAAAGGGTGTGAGAGACTTGGGTGAGGGGATCGGTAATAGTTAAGCGTCGGGTGGTGGGATCGAGGGTAGCAAACAGTTGATCGGCGGTATAAACTTCGGCAGCGGTGAGAGCATTAATTAAAGTAGATTTTCCCGCATTGGTGTAACCGACGATCGCCACACTGGCTACATCTTGTTTTTGCCGTTGTTTGCGTAAACGGGAACGATGAGCTTGCAGTTGATCCACCTCATCCTGGAGACGGGATAAACGACGTTGAATAGTTCGGCGTTCTGTTTCTAATTTTGTCTCCCCCGGTCCGCGAGTGCCAATTCCTCCCCCTAATCTCGACATGGCTAATCCGCGCCCAGTGAGACGGGGTAAAGTGTATTCTAATTGGGCTAATTCTACCTGTAGTTTACCCGCTTGGGATTGGGCCCGTTGGGCGAAAATATCCAAAATCACCTCGGTGCGATCGACCACTCTCACCCCGATTTGGTTCTCTAGATTGCGAATTTGGGCGGGAGAAAGGTCGCGATTGAATACAACTAAATTAGCCCCCGAAGTTTGCACCTGTAGGGCGATTTCTGCCACTTTTCCCGAACCGATCACTGTTTGAGGATGGGGATGATCCCGTTTTTGTCGGGTGACTTGCAAAACTTTGCCCCCGGCGGTATCAACTAAACGCTCTAATTCCCTTAAACCGTCCTCAAACTGGCGATCGCTCATATC
>NZ_JADEXI010000938.1:0-1106 GCF_015207185.1 Microcystis sp. LEGE 08355
GGGTAAAATCGAAACGAATAGGCTTTTTCCATACCTCACATTTTAGCATATATTTCGTAAACGATGCTCATATTTAACAGTAAAGCCGTCGTAGAACGACGGGGTTTCAGACCCAAATTTTCGATGACCAATTTGCTAAAAACTATCTGGAAGAATTATTATCGCCCCTAGGCCGGGTAGAAATTAGCAAAGAAATTACCGACGAAACCCGACAAATTGATCTATTTTTTTCGCCTCATCCAGATCGGCAGATAACTGTCGATAATCTAGGATTATTAGGTCAAATTGCCCTAAATAGCGCTCTCCTAGAACCCTATCGTAATTCTCCCACTCGTGCCGATGTACGTAATTGTCTCTCGAAATTAACCGCCGTTTTTGCTGAACTACAGCGACAAGCCAAACGAGAAAATAGCCCCTACAATGAGGAAAATTTGCCCCGTTTATGGATTCTTGCTCCTCTGGTTAGTGAGACTATATTAAACGGTTTTGGGGCGGCCTTAGACCGGAATTGGCCCGAAGGGGTCTATTTCTTGCCTCCTTTACAGCGCACGGCTATTATTGTGATCAATCAACTTCCTGTTAATTTTCACACCCTCTGGTTAAGGTTATTGGGTAAGGGCAAAACTCAGAATCAAGCTGTGCGAGAGTTGCTAGAATTACCAATAGGGAACAACTACCGTCAAAATGTCATAGAACTATTACTTAGTTGGCGGGTGAGCGTGGAAATACAAAATATTTTAGAAGAAGAAGATCGAGAGGTGTTTATGACGTTATCCCAAACTTATCTGGAATGGAAAGAAGCAGTGAGACGACAAGCTAGAGAAGAAGCTCTTGAAGAAGGTCTTCAAGCAGGTCGTCAAGAAGGTCGTCAAGAAGGTCGTCAAGAGGCGCGCAGGGGGATGATCGAAAATTTACTACAAGTCCGCTTTGGACAGTTAGATGATTCTTTTAATCCCGTGATTGAAGGATTGTTATCCTTATCCCCCAGCGAATCTAGCCGTTTATTAATCGAATCCGCCCGCGAGGAGCTATTTAAGCGTTTTTGTGATCTAACCCCCCAGTAGATGGGAGCAGGGCTGTCTCTTATACAAATCTCCGAGCCCACG
>NZ_JADEXI010000939.1:0-1104 GCF_015207185.1 Microcystis sp. LEGE 08355
GATTAAATTTGTCAGTCAGGGATTGATGATTCGTCCCTATCTAGATGAGAAACTGCTCTACTCGATTTTAAGTAATTTACTCTTAAATGCGATTAAATATTCCCCCACGGGAGCAGGGATTAGTTTGATTTTGTGGAAAGATAGCGATCGCATTGTTTTTCAAGTCCGGGATCACGGTATCGGCATTGCCGAGGAAGATAGAGGTAAGATCTATGAACCCTTTTATCGGGGTCAGAATGTGGAAAATATTATCGGCACGGGATTGGGGTTAGCAGTGGTTAAAAAATGCGTCGAACTCCACCGCGGCGAAATCGCCCTAGATAGCCAAGTAGATAAGGGAACAAGCTTTACCGTCAAACTGCCCATTTCACCCTAGTTCCAGCTTGAGCGGCCCAAAGATTACAAAATGTAACTTTCTTTCTTTCGAAACCGGACGAAAGCAACGAAGAATTTTTATCGCAGCTGGAATTAGTCCAGAATCAACTCACTCCGGGTTGATGGCATCGAAATTTTAGGCAAAAATAGGGCTTTTACCGCCAAAAAGCCTATATTTTGGCATTTACCCCCAGTTGACCCCTGACTAAAGGAAAGATTTTTGATTTTTGCAGCAGGTTGACTCTCCTGGGGAACTGGTCACGGTTTCCTGATAGGATAAGGTGACTTGGGATTAACTTATGGTGTTGAAAATATGTCTCTAAAACCTTACATTTCTCGCTTATTAGCTTTGGTTCTCGTCCTGGTCATCGGATTGATGGGTTGTTCTAGTAGTTCGGGGTTAACCGGCAATTACGGAAAAGATACCCTGACGGTGATTGAAACTTTAACCACAGCCCTTGATTTAGTCAAAGATGACCCGAATAAAGCGGCAGTTGAGTCGCAAGCAAAGGAACAAATCAACGATTACATCTCCCTCTACCGACGAGATAAAAAATCCGGGGGTTTGCGTTCTTTCACTACTATGCAAACAGCCTTAAACTCTCTGGCAGGTTATTATACCGCCTACGGTTCCCGTCCCATCCCCGACAAACTCAAACAACGTTTAAAACAAGAATTTAAACAGGTGCAATTCTCTCTCCAGAAAGGAATTTAGATACAGATTAGGGG
>NZ_JADEXI010000940.1:0-1104 GCF_015207185.1 Microcystis sp. LEGE 08355
CCCCACACCCTGCCCCCAGGAAACCCTTTTTCGGCAACCCTAGCTACAGTCCCGCAATTGCCCCTCGCGCCATAGATGCGATCGCTTGTTCCGTGGCCCGGGGTAGATGATAATATTTACCCCCAGCTTTTAGGGCTAATTCTTTGGCAAAACCAGTGGAGACGAATTTTTTCTCCGTATCGATAACCAGCAGTTTAATGCCTAAAGAGCGAATTTTAGCGGCAATATCGAGCAGTTCTGCCTTAATATCGGGTTTTTCTCCCTCCGGAATCGGTTCGCCTAGAGATTTCGCCAAAGGAATGTTACTTCTACCGTCGGTAATCGCCACAATCACCACTTGACCGATATCCCCCGATAAACGGGCATTCATCCCCACATGAACCGCTTGGGTTAAACCGTGGGCCAAAGGGGAACCGCCGCCACAGGGCAGGGTTTCTAGACGTTTTTTCGCTAGGGTAATCGATTTGGTTGGTGGCAATAGTACATCCGCTCGCTCACCCCGGAAAGGAATCAGGGCAATCTGGTCGCGATTTTCGTAAGCTTCCGTTAACAGACGCATAACCGCACCTTTAGCCGACTGCATCCGATTCAGGGCCATGGAACCGGAGGCATCAACCACAAAGACAATTAAAGAACCAGCCTTGCGGGCCAGCCGTTTTGAGCGCAGATCCCCTTCTTCTATAATCACATGACGTTCGGGATTCCTTAAGCGACGGGCTTTTTGATAGGGTGCGGCCGCCCGGAGAGTGGCATCGACGGCGACTCTTTTCACCTTGCCCCGGGGTAACATCGGCTTAATGTAACGTCCCCTATCTTCCGAGAAAATCAGGTTACGCGCCCCCGATTTCCCCTGACGCTGGGCCATCTGGGCAAAATACAGCACACTAGGGTCCAGTAAAACCCCTTCCGGGTCGAAAACGAATTCTTCCGGCAAATTATCCGGCTGTTCCGGTTCTTTTTCTTCTTCTTTCTCCTCCTCTTTTTCTTCCTGTTCCTGCTGGTTTTCGTCTTGGGGCGGTTCCGGTGGTGGCGGTGGTGGCGGTGGCTGTTGTTCCTGTTCCGGAGGTGGCGGCGTAATCAGCGATCGAGGTACAATAACTAATT
>NZ_JADEXI010000941.1:0-1100 GCF_015207185.1 Microcystis sp. LEGE 08355
TCTGTGGACTCTGTGTAAGACAGTACATGGTTTTTTAACTGTGGTATGCGACGGTGGTGGAAGCAGAAACTTAAATCGTGAGGTTTAGGAATCGCCGCACTTTTAGGGCGGCGAGGATGTCAAAGTCTAGTTGTCGGTTTCTAGTGATCGGTATGCCGATCACTTTTTTTTGGGTGAATTTTTTTTTAATTGCTGATATCTTAACTGGCAATCCCTAAAATAGAAGGAACAGCAGTGTAGAGATCAAATAATTATGGCTTTTTTTCGGCAATATATCGCCCCGCTCCTGACTATCTTAGTGTTTTTAGTTGCTCTGGTTGCCACCGGCATCCGGATTTTTTTACCGGCAGATTTAGCGGCACCCGCTCCGATCGAGCCATCCCTGGGCATAATTTTCTTTTATCCTTGGCATGGCTAACCTTCCCGAAGATTATCGGCTGCGACTGGGCAAAATGGGCGATCGCTATCTACTCATTAATTTTCTCACCCGCACCTATGAAGAATTTTTTCCCGAACAAAAAAACCTCTCCCATCTAGCTGATACAGTCAGACAGTTTTTTTGCCTCGATACTCCCCTGTGGATCGTCGAAGGACAACAAACGGCGATCGCTTGTCTCTGGATGGGGAGCGCCGTCGATCAGGTGACAGGCGATCGCTATGGTCATATTTTCCTGATTTACGTCGATCCCCAGCATCGTCGCCAAGGTATCGCCAGCGCACTAATCGATCGAGCTAGGGATTGGGCAAAAAGTCGCGGACAAACCCGCATCGGTTTACAAGTCTTCATCAATAACGACAATGCTCTTAATCTCTACCAAAATCTCGGCTTTCAAACTCGCTCTTTGCTGATGTGGAAAAATATTTAGAAAAGGAGTCAGGAGACAGTATTCAGGAGTCAGGAGACAGTATTCAGGAGATTATTTTTAGGCTCTACCGAACCTGTCATGTAAAACTATCAACAATTCGTGCTTGTAAAGCTTGTATACTAAAGGCTTTGAGTTTTTGTTAAATTGATATTTATCAACTTTAGAGCATTGCTGGGCAGAGAGGGAGCTTGAGGAATTTTCTACAGTGTAAGTTCGGAAGAACCTATTTTTATT
>NZ_JADEXI010000942.1:0-1089 GCF_015207185.1 Microcystis sp. LEGE 08355
CCGATGATCTGATTCAATCCGGTCAAGTTTTGGCAGTTATGGGCCACGGAATCGATCCTTTTAGTCAAAAAGCGATTGAAAGTTACGAAAAAGAAGGATTAGCGATTCTCTCTCCCCTGACTACCAGTGTTAGTCAAACGGGAAAATCAACCCTGAAAACTATTCCCCTTGAGGATAAATCTCAGGAAGTTTTGGGTAGTTATCTGGAAGCAGTGGCCAAAACTTTGGCTAATTATGCTAGTAAGCAAAAGAATTCTCCGTCAGTGGTTCTTTTTTATAATTCCGATAGTCCCTATAGTCAAAAATTAAAGGATTCCTTTGCTAAAGCGATAAAGGAACCGGGAGGCCAGATAGTTAAGGAAATAGACACCACCAAAGCCAATTTTAACGCTAAAACCGCCATAGATCAGGCCAAACAAGCTGGAGCTAGGGTGGTATTTTTGGCCCTGAGTAAAGACGGCGATCGCATTGATCAAGCCGTGGCTATTGCCCAAGAATCGTCAGGAATGCTCTTATTAGGCGGAAATGAACTTTATACACCCGATATCCTTATTCAAGGAGCGGATAGCATCGATGGATTAGTTTTAGCAGTACCTTGGAGTTTCCAAGCAACGGATCCCTTTGCCAAAGATGCGCTGAAAAGTTGGCGCGGTCGCGTCAGTTGGCGTACTGCTACCGCCTACGATACCATGAAAGTATTAGGAAAAGCGATCGCTAAAAGTTCTGACCGTGCTACTGTAGTCGAAACTTTAAATCGAGGAATCACCTTGCAGGGAAGCACCACGGATTTTAAGATTTTTAATCAAGTTCCCCTGGTGCGTGCTAATCGCGGCAATGAGGGGCCAAAGGGTTCTCAATATCAGTTCGATCCTATCTAAAATAGACAATGTGATGTCGAGGAGTAGAATCAAGTCTAATTTTATGAAGAATATCTTACCCATCCTAGCTTTATTAATGTCGGTGTCGGGAATTGCCGTGTCTTTGGGACGGGAGGAAGTCCGATGTCATCTCGGTTTAGAATCGGCAGCCTGTCCCCGGGAAGAAGAAAAAACCAGCGAAGACACCCCCGCAACTACCCCGGAATCCCCC
>NZ_JADEXI010000943.1:0-1082 GCF_015207185.1 Microcystis sp. LEGE 08355
TTTCGGGTTTTTGACCATATTCTTGACGGCTAAATTCTCAACCACAATCGTTTGGTTTTCACGAACTAATTGAGTGGTTAGCTTATGTAAATGGTCTTTTCTACTATCGGTGATTTGAGCGTGAATCCTTGCTACTTTGATTCTTGCTTTTTCTCGATTATTTGAGCCTTTCTGTTTTCTAGAAAGATTTTTTTGTGCCTTTCGCAGTCTCCGATAATGCTTTTTAAAATGCTTAGGATTAGATACTTTATCGCCGTCGCTGGTAATTACTAGGCTACTAATTCCTAAGTCAATTCCAATGGCTTTATCTGTTACTGGTAATGGCTTAATTGTTGGGTCATCAAATCTAATTGAGATATGCCAACGTCCAGACGGATGTAATCTGACTGTTACTGTGCTTGGTTCACATCCGTCTGGTATTTGTCTTGACCATCGAATAGGTAAAGGTTCTGTGCATTTAGCTAAATAGATTTGTCTGTCTTGAAATTTAAAGGCTGACTTGGTAAATTCGGCACTTCCTCCCTGATGTTTTTTCTTAAAGTTAGGATACTTAGTACCACCAGCAAAGAAATTAGTGAAAGCTGTTTGTAAATGTCTTAACCCTTGTGGTAAAGGTACACAGCTAACTTCGTTTAAAAACTCTAATTATTCTTGCTTTTTCCAATCGGTTAGCATTGAAGAAGTTTCAGCATATCCTACTCTTTCTTGTCTTTCATACCAAGCTTGTGTTCTGAGATGGAGAGCTTTATTGTAAACCAATCTTACACAGCCCAAAGTGCGCCGCAATAGCGACTCTTGTTCTGGTGTTGGGTAAAATCGGTAAGAATAGGCTTTTTCCATGTCTCATATTTTAGCATATATTTCGTAAACGATGCTCATATTTAACAGCAAAGCCAACCTAAAACGGCGGGGTTTCAGACCCAAAATTTTCGATGAATGAGATGATCGCCATTGCTCACGGATGCAACCAGTTATCTAAATCTGTCAAAGTGTTAAAGTCTAATAAAGCGAGTCCTAAGTCTTCTAACCGCTCCACAGGAAGGTTACGGATGGTTTCTTCTAGATTTTGCGGTATTTCACCG
>NZ_JADEXI010000944.1:0-1081 GCF_015207185.1 Microcystis sp. LEGE 08355
CACCCAAGCGCCTCAAAATCAATCTATCGATCGCCAATACCAACGATCTAAAAATCAGAGAAGGGGATAAAGTCACCAGAGGACAGGTAATAGCTGATCGCGATGGGGAGCGATCGAGGCTTAACAGGGAGCGAAGAGAAACCCTGCTATCGATCGCCAAGATTGAGCAAACACCAGTACCACAATTAAGAATATCCCCCCCCATCCGGGAAATCCCACCGGCCAGCTTTGCGATCGAAGAAGCGGCGATACAGCAAGCAGAGCTAAAATTCTCCCAATCCCAGCGAAATTATCAGAGCGCCCTCAGTAATGATCCTTTCATCACAGCCCGGGCGAATGTGGATTTTGCCAAAGCAGCGATCGAACAAGCCTATCGGGAAGTGGAGCTACAGCAGAAAAAAATCGAGGCTATAGCCCAAGTCAAGGGCATTCCGCCGGAGATGCTCGAACACGAGACAGAGAAACTTAAAGAAGTGCGATCGAACTGGGAGAAACGCCAAGCAGAGTACAAGTTTAGGGAAGCTGAATATAAGCAAGTTGAGCAGGGGCGCAAGGAATCAATCAGCGCACTAAAGGAAGCGGTAGAATCTGCGAGAGCGGAGCTAGAAATCGCTCAGGCAAGGCTAAGAGCCGCCAAAGAAAGCCAAAATCAGAGGGAATACGAATATCAGATCGCTATAGCGCGGCGGAATGAAGAGGCTAATCAATCTGCTATTACCGTATCCCAGCAAAATCTCGATCGAGAGTTTAAGCTCACTCAGCTTAAGGAGAGAATCTCCTCGATCGATGATCGGTTATCTTCGATCGCCGTCGTTCGATCGCCTTTTGCCGGATCAATTAAAAGGATAAAAATCGAAAGCCAATCTGATAACAGCCTCAAGGTGACAATCTCATTGATCACGGATTAAAGTCAGTCATCAGTTATCAACATTTTTCGCGGGTTAGACACAATGGCTGAAAATCTAGAGTTTTCGTTGAGGTGCGTCGATGCCTTGCCCAGCAAGGCTTTGAGCCTTATGACTGAGGTAACTATTGAGAATTATTATTAATAATGTCTATGCTTTTCAATATCCCACGAAAA
>NZ_JADEXI010000945.1:0-1078 GCF_015207185.1 Microcystis sp. LEGE 08355
CCCCATCACCTCATCACCCCCATCTCCCAATTCATAATTTATAATTTATAATTCCCACTGATTACTGTTTACTGATCACTGAAAAGTCTCCCCTCCTTTGGAGAAATAAACCATGGCCCGAGCAACGGAATTTGATCGCACAATGATGCAAAGATGTCTAACCCTTGCTAGGCAAGCCTTAGGCCGGACTTCTCCTAATCCTTTGGTGGGTTCTGTGATCGTTCAAGAGGGGACAATTATCGGCGAAGGTTTTCACCCAGGGGCCGGACAACCCCATGCAGAAGTTTTCGCCCTGAGACAAGCGGCAGAAAAAGCCCGTGGTGCCACTTTATACGTCAATCTCGAACCCTGTAACCACTATGGACGTACTCCACCCTGTAGCGAGGCAATTGTGCAAGCAGGCATTAAAAAAGTGGTGGTGGGGATGATCGATCCTAATCCCCTGGTGGCGGGGAAAGGCATTCAAAGATTAGCATCGGCAGGCATCGAGACGCTGGTGGGGGTGGAGGAGTCCGAATGTCGTCAACTCAATCAGGGTTTTATCCATCGCATCACCGCTAAAAAACCCTTCGGTATCCTCAAATATGCCATGACTCTCGATGGCAAAATTGCCGCTACTAGCGGTCATAGCACTTGGATTACTAGCCCCGCTTCTCGCCAAATAGTTCATCAACTGCGATCAGCCTGTGATGCGATTATCGTCGGCGGTAGCACTGTCCGTCAAGATAATCCCCACCTCACCACTCACGGCCTCTCCGATCATAATCCCCTGCGCGTGGTCATGACTCGATCGCTCGATTTACCCCCCTCCGCCCATCTTTGGGATACCAGTCAATTTCCCACCCTTGTTTATACACAAATTGATTCTAATGTCAAGCTTAAGCAACAATTATTAACAAAAGGCGTGGAAGTGATCGAACTAACCGAGGTGACACCCACTTTAGTGATGGAAAATCTTGATCAAAGGGGATTTTGTCAGGTTTTGTGGGAGTGCGGCGGCGGTTTAAGTGCGGCGGCGATCGCTGAGGGCATGGTACAAAAAATTATCGCTTTTATTGCGCCCAAAATCATCGGGGGA
>NZ_JADEXI010000946.1:0-1075 GCF_015207185.1 Microcystis sp. LEGE 08355
AGTCTGTGGACTCTGTGTAAGACAGTACATGGTTTTTTAACTGTGGTATGCGACGGTGGTGGAAGCAGAAACTTAAATCGTGAGGTTTAGGAATCGCCGCACTTTTAGGGCGGCGAGGATGTCAACTACACTTCCCCATCGGTGGGAACCCAATCCTGAAAATATCTCTGGGATTGCCCCAATCTTGTCCAGAAAACTCTTGCAACAAATAGCACAAATCTGTTATCATGGTTTGTCTGTGTCCGGATTAACCATACCAGTATTGAGAACAAGAAACGACTGTGGCTAATACAAAGTCTGCACTCAAACGAGTCCAAATCTCCGAAAGAAATCGTCTACGCAACAAAGCGTACAAGTCAGCCGTAAGAACCCTGATCAAAAAATGTCTTGTCGCCGTCTCGTCCTACGGAGCTAACCCCAGCCCGGAAGGGTTAGAAAGCGCCCAACAAGCTCTATCAGAAGCTTACAGTAAAATCGATAAAGCCGTCAAGCGCAACGTCTTGCACCGGAACAACGGCGCTAGAAAAAAAGCCAGTTTAGCCAAAGCTTGGCAAAAAGTTAGCCAAGCTTCCTAAGAAACAATTAAGCTGTAATCAGGACAGACGCAACAAGCGATCGGGGGTCGATGCAATTAATAGATACGCACGTTCATCTGAACTTTGACGTTTTGCAAGCCGACTTGCCCGCTATCTCCGAACGTTGGCGAAGTGTGGGAGTCGTTCATCTGGTTCACTCCTGTGTCGAACCCGAGGAATTTGCGGCGATTAAAGCCATTGCTGATCAATTTCAGGAAATTTCCTTCGCCGTCGGTTTACATCCCCTAGATGCCCAAAAATGGCGAGATAATAGTGCCGATCAGATCGAATCCCTAGCCCGATCTGATCGGCGCGTTGTGGCGATCGGAGAAATGGGTTTAGACTTCTATAAAGCGGATAACCAAGAGCAGCAAAAACAAGTCTTTTGGACGCAACTAGAAATCGCCCATCGTCTCGATAAACCCGTGATTATCCATTGTCGAGATGCATCCCTGGCAATGCGGCAGCAAATCAGCGCCTTTCGGCTACAAGTGGTCAAA
>NZ_JADEXI010000947.1:0-1073 GCF_015207185.1 Microcystis sp. LEGE 08355
GTCGGGTAATAATTGCCGCAACCTTTGGCAATATTCGGGAGATTCTTTACCATGTAACTGCACACTTGTCAAGGAAGTTTTTAAAATTATTTGCTGAATAATTTCGGGTTGCTCGTCGGCAAAAACCCCAATAAAATCAATTTTGTTGGGTATTGCGGCGATAATAGCGTTAATTTGCTCGATTTTGACGTAACGAGGCGAACTTGGTACGAGGATAAAACCTAAGGCCGTAGCTCCTAAATTAGCGATCGCTTGTCCTTGGTCTGGTTGGGTAATGCCGCAAATTTTAATTCGCATTTAATCTTATTCGCAAAACGTTACAAAAACTGTTAAGTATTCAAACAAAAAGCAGTTTCGGGTCAAGAGCTTTTTATAATGCCCTGTGATTAACAGAATCTTATCAAGACTGGAGCGCCAATGATCCCTTCCGCCTTACTTTTAGCCACCGCTCAAACCATTCCCTGGAATTTATCCGTCGGCATTACCATGACCTTAGCTAACCTAGTAGCCTTCGTTATCGGTTATTTTGCTATCCAAAATACTGGGGCCGGCCCTGCTTTACCCTTGCCGCAGTTAGCCTCGAAAAAAAGCTTCGGTCTGCCGGAATTATTGGCTACCATGAGTTTTGGCCATATTCTCGGTGCGGGACTGGTTCTCGGTCTTTCTAATGCAGGTATTCTCTAATCAGTGATCGGTGATCAGTGACCAGTAAACCTCAGAGAGAGGAGCCAGTAGTCAGGAGAACTAAGCATAAAGAGATTTTAGGCAACTTCATCCCTATTTTCCCATTTTTGAACTCTCAAAAGTCAATTATGCCAGAAGTCTAGTAATCGTCCAGATCGGGTGATTATTCTGGCTGCTGGCGAGAAAACTAAGAAAGCAGTGGCCCAAGTCGAAGCTGGAGACTTTGCTGACGAAGAAGAAGCAGTATTGGCTAAATTAACCCATAGATCTCTTGCATAAGTCTAGACAAAATAGGATAAAATAGTCCAAGAGTTAAGATTGAAAGATGACTTACGAACAAGTAAAAACTTTAAAGCCAACAGAGTTCAAACGCTTGTGTGGCGTGTATC
>NZ_JADEXI010000948.1:0-1073 GCF_015207185.1 Microcystis sp. LEGE 08355
GACAGCTTGGGGAGAGAATACCTCTACTTTTTCAGAAGCAATTCTGTCTAAGCAAGTAATCTCTGTGAACCAAGAATCCCCGTCTCTTTAGAGCGGGGAGTGTCAAATTTCCAGTTAAGCAATAAGCTCTAATTTTTCTGAACGCCTCGCCGATTTAAGTGGGACACTTCCCCATTTTTGGATATGCTGATTCCAGGCATTAGGCATCTCGTCCCAGATTTTATCATCAAGTAATCTACCCCCTGCTTTCGGTGTCCTTCCCCCAACTTGTTTGAAAAAAAATGCTACCCCTGAATTTTGACATTTATCGCAGATATCCCTTGCCCAGTCAAGTTTCATCTGGCGATGTTTTTGCCCGGATTCTCCGCCGACAATAACCCAATCAATGCTAGTTAAATTAAGTTCTAGTGGTCCTAAAAGTGGCTCACATGAAATGAAACGCACTGAAACAGGCACTGTCCGAAGATATTCAATCCGATCTATGTGGTTTTGGTTCTCGACAGATACACCTAGCCAAATGTTTTCTGGAAAATCTAATTGAGACGCTAAATCACCTAAACGGCTTTGTCGCTTTGTTAGAATCTGATATATATGCCAAGGTGTTGAATGAATAACTGAGAAAACTTGTCTGATAAAGTCGAGAGGCACATCATCATGAAAAAGGTCACTCATTGAGTTGACAAAAACTCGACTGGGAGTGCGCCAACGTAAGGGTTCTTCCAATCTTTCTGGATGCAAAGTTAAGCTGAATCCATTGGGAAAGTTTTTGGGAAAACGCTGTGTAATAGCTTCGGCATAACAATGCAGACAGCCAGTGCTAATTTTATCGCACCCGGTTGTTGGATTCCACGTTTTATCAGTCCACTCAATACCAGTGTTTATACTAGACATATTTTAACTCCACAATCTATATCTTTGACATCCTCGCCGCCGTGAAACGGACGGCGATTCCCAAACCTCACGATTTAGGTTTCTGCTTCTTTCCCTTGCGGGGTTCCGCACCTGCCTTAACAGATTCACTCTGTTCTGGTCTTATGGTCGCTCTACAGACTGACACCGCAAGCCCTGCGGCC
>NZ_JADEXI010000949.1:0-1072 GCF_015207185.1 Microcystis sp. LEGE 08355
CCCCCAAACCCCCCGCGCATTAGTTTTTTGGTGGGATGCTTACACGCAGCTGCTGATACATTTGTAATTATTTTAAGAGTCACTGATCATTGCTGATTGTCGGTATTTCTGCAAATGTGAGATGCACCCAAAGGCAGTTTACTGTTTACTGATCACTGATTACTGTTTACTGATCACTGAAAAGAGTTTTCTCAGGGTTTCCACTCGTTCTCGATTGACATTTAAATCCGATTCTCCTAACCGGGAGGCCGAGCGAACATCGATCGCATTTTTGTTAGGATTAAGAGAAAATTCCAGATCATCGACAAATCCCATCCATTGACTGCTAAATTCGGCGTAGAGATATTTACTATCTTGGTTAATAATTTTAGTTCTCGGTTGGGAAGCGATAATTTTAGCTAATTGCTCGATCGCTTTTTCCCCGCTACCCTGATAACTAAGGGGTTCGATCGAATGAGCCGGATCCTGACTCTGACTACTAACACAATTAGGAGTGACTGGACAAGGGGCCAGTTTACCTTCCCTGACTCCCAAATAATCGGGACGAGTACCAGCGAATAAACTGACGCTATCGGGAGCAATTAACCTAATTCCTAGCCAGATGAGCAGTATTCCCAGGAAAATAAACGGGGTTAGCCGGAAAGATTTTTTCACCGTGTCGGAAGTTTCAGTCATGCTAGTCTTACAGAATCACTTCAATTAACTTAACATTGATAGGTGTGACAATATCAGGAGATAGAATAAGATGTTTCTCGATGAATTACAACCCGTTGTTAAAGAACTGATTCAACAACCGATCGCTTTTTTCGGTGGTTTTGCCTCTGGATTACTGCGCTTGAAACTTTCGGACGATCCCCTCAAAAAATGGTTAGAACAGCAGGGATTAGTCAGTTTTAACGACAATAATCAGGATAACGGCAACGGCCCCCAGTCGATCTCGATCGATTAGGGATCAGGGGTTAGCTGTTGGGGGTGAGGGTATTCTCCCATCCCCAAAACCCCCCGCTTACCACCCCATCAGCTTAACTTGTTGCTGAAAGTAGATAAATTTCCTCGGCTACTCGTTTTAAGG
>NZ_JADEXI010000950.1:0-1068 GCF_015207185.1 Microcystis sp. LEGE 08355
GTAATTGTGTTGATAAAGTCATCATATTGTCGATGATTTCAAACAGTTTAATTATCTGTTCTCTCTCGAACTCCTTTTCATATAATCCCCTGATTAACTTCCACTTCCACTGTTCCCGTTCTGGCAGCTTCCCAGTAGTCGCTTTTGTTTTCAGGTGTGCCATGACGATTATAGCAAAGGGATTGCTACTTGCTTCCAATTAGTCACTGATAACTGATAACTGATAACTGATAACTGATAACTGATAACTGATTAGTTGGTGAACTTCAGGAAAGAAGAAATGTAAAAATGCTTCAAAATACTCGCTTAATGCTTCTTTCCAGGGTTCATCATAATTGGCGGTTGTTTGGTTCATGGTAAGTCGCTACCAATTGGAAAGTTAGGTGCTCATCTAAATCTATTATTCCCCATAAATATCATCAATGCTACTTGTCGTCACAAAACTTCCCATTAGAGCCACCTACATCTACATCTTTGTTCTGACATTTATTGGTAAAACTATATAATGCCGTCAGATTGCCGGGGGAGGAGCTACCTAAACTGGGGAAGATATCTTTAACTAAAAAAGGGGTTGACATGATTTTTTCCTGAATAATAGGGTGAAAATTAAACAATTAAGTCCCTAAAGAAGGCACCATCCACACGGATTGAGTGCCGTCGAGGTCGGTATCCGGTCCAATTAGCGCCGGGTTGCGGTAGCCAGGTAGGACGGAGACGGCAAAAACCTCCTCCACGCCGCTATTGAACCAAAAAGTTGCCACCAGTTGACTGGTGGCTAGATTGACAATAGCCAACCCGCACCGCAATTGATTACGCCGCTCATCCAGGGGTAAACCGCCAAAAACCGCCGTTTCTCGGATTTGGGACAACCCGACAAAGGCGTGACCTTCCCAACAGTCTAAACCCCGGGTAAAACCGGGCAATTCGGCGATGATTTCCGTGCTACCAGTTTGGGGATGCCAACGGTTCAAGGTTCCATAACCGGAATTGAGGAAATAGAGATTACCTTGGTAAAGACGGGGAGAATGGGGCATCGCTAAACCCCGCAGAATCACCTCTCCCCTCGGC
>NZ_JADEXI010000951.1:0-1057 GCF_015207185.1 Microcystis sp. LEGE 08355
CCCTAAAACCCTAAAACCCCAACACCCCAACACCCTAAAACCCTAAAACCCTAAAACCCTAAAACCCTAAAACCCCAACACCCTTTTTTACTTTTTACTTTCACACTGTCCCCTAAATTATGCTGGATCAATTAAAATAATGAAAAAAATATTTCTAACGGGTGTGAGTGGCTGTATTGGGCATTATATCGCTGAAATTTTACTGGAAAATCCCGACTATGAATTATATTTTTTAGTGCGTAATCCAGAGAAGTTAAAATTTACTTACCAAGGGCGATCAAATGTTCATATACTTTTAGGCGACATGGAAAATATTGGGGTATATGCCGAGCTTTTAAAAACAATGAATATAGCGGTTTTAATCGCTACCAGTTGGGGAGGAGAGGAGGAAAGTTATCAGATTAATGTGGTAAAAACCCTAGAATTAATTAGTTATTTAGATGCTCAAATCTGCGAGAAAGTCCTCTACTTTTCTACTGCCAGTATTCTCAATCAAAATAATCAACCTTTACCGGAAGCTGGGGAGATAGGAACTAATTATATCCGCACTAAATATATTTGTTATAGTAAATTTACTGACCTAGAAATCGCCGATAAAATTATCACTTTATACCCCACTTTTGTCTTAGGTGGTGACGAAAATAAACCCTATTCTCATATCTATGGTGGTTTACCGGATGTGTTGAAATATATCGGTTTAGTGCGTTGGTTTCAAGCTGATGGCAGTTTTCATTTTATCCATGCTAAAGATATAGCTCAAGTGGTGAATTATTTAATCGAAAATCCCGCACCAGAAAGCAAAATTGTCCTAGGCAATCAACGCACAACAGCTAACCAAGCAGTGGAGGAAATCTGTACTTATTTAAACAAAAAAATCTATTTTCGCATTCCTTTATCTTTAACCATTGCTAACTTTTTTATCAAAGTTTTTAACTTGCAGATGGAACCATGGGACCGCTTTGCCATGAATTATCGCCACTTCACCCACATTAAAACCTATACTCCTGACGATTTTGGTTTAAAAAACTATTGTTCCACCCTCGATGATGTTTTAACC
>NZ_JADEXI010000952.1:0-1047 GCF_015207185.1 Microcystis sp. LEGE 08355
ATGTTCCCAAAAAATATAGAAGAGTTAATGCAAATTAGCCGCTATCGGTTGAAGGATTACATCAAAGGACAAAGAGCGATATCGCTTGCCCTATCTACCTTCTAGCTCGCTTGTCCCCCTCTCAGGTGATTCTCCCCACTTTTACCATCATTTCCTGCGGGGCTGCCATTGTCAAAGCCGGGGCGATTCCCGTGGTGGTGGACTGCGAAGCGCAGACTTGGAACATGGATATCGCTCAGATAGAGGCAAAAATCACGCCCCGCACTAAAGCGATAATGGTGGTTCATATCTACGGATTACCGGTGGCAATGACTCCAGTTTTAGAATTAGCTCAAAAATACGGTTTAAAAATTATTGAAGATGCGGCTGAAATGCACGGTCAAACCTATCAAGGCAAACCCTGTGGCAGTTTCGGTGATATCAGCATCTTTAGTTTCTATTCCAACAAACATATTACCACTGGGGAAGGGGGCATGATTGTCACCAACCAAGAGGATATTTTTGAGCGTTGTCGTTCCCTGAGAAATTTATATTTTCAGCCCCAACGACGTTTTATTCACGAAGAACTGGGCTGGAATCTGAGGATGACTAATCTGCAAGCGGCAGTGGGTTTAGCACAATTAGAACAGCTAGAAACTTTTGTCCAGCGCAAGAGAAAAATGGGCAGACGCTACAGGGAATTATTGCAAAATATCCCCTCTCTAGAATTGCCCCTACCTCAAACCGATTATGCCGAAAATATTTATTGGGTTTATGGTGTTGTTCTCAAAGATGAGGTTAACTTTGATGCTACGGAAGCGATGAAACGCCTCAAAGAACATCAGATCCCACATTCCGCACCCTCAACTGTCACATAAGCTGTCCCCCTCCAGAGACTTGAGTAAAAATACTTATCTGGTGAAGATTTTCTCGGTGGCCGCTAGGGGGGTCTTGAGACCCCTAATTATGAAAAAATAGGAATTGTTGGAAAACTTAGGCAGTGGGCTGTTCGACCATGAATCAATCAACAGAAATTGAAGTCAAAAATCTAGACCATCTGGGATTAGT
>NZ_JADEXI010000953.1:0-1044 GCF_015207185.1 Microcystis sp. LEGE 08355
GTGGAAAAAACTCCAGATGCAGAAAAAAGTCCCGATGTCAATCCATCTAAAGATGGAGAAACTGAAAGTATTCCCTTAGAAGTTATTCCCCCCGCACAGTAAAATCGGACAAAATCAATTTCTGGTGGGGTAGGGTTGATTCATGAATCAACCCTACAGACCCCGGACAGTAAAATCGGACAAAATCAATTTCTGGCTGAGGATAGGAACTCATGCACTCATGCAAGAGGTAGTTAGATATGTGTAATTATAGTCATTTCAGATAAGTCTGATACACTCTAGACCAGTTAAACTCTTATGGACTCTGGCATTGATATTCTCAATCTTAATTGAAATGATTATAATTGTATCTATACTTTAGACGTTCATAATCTGAGATTTATTAAACTTCTGAAATCGTAGAGTCAGCAAGGAATCCAGTTCTTTTTTATGTTTCAGATGGGCATCATTCAGACATTCATAAATAGCTGAAGAAAAGTCAGAAAAGTTTTCATAATATTTACCATATAAACATTTATTTTTGACAAATTTCCCCAGCCTTTCAATTAAATTTAGATTAGGTGAATAAGACGGCAGATAGAGTAGCTCTATTGACAAAGAAAGAGCCAATTATTCAACAATTTTACATTTTTGATAGCGGGCATTATCTAAGACTAGAGTGATGGGAATTATTAGTCCTAAAGCAGCTATTTTTGACGTGAGTTCACAGACTTAAGTTGCTGTAATATAATTGTCATATGTTACCAGAATAACTTCATGAGTTATTGCATTTAATGGTCCTCAAACATTGAAGCGTTTACGCCCAATCGGTGACTTAACAAAAAGTCTCTCAAAACACCAAACAAAACCGAGAAATGCTCCCATGACAAAGTGAGCGGCATCAACAAAAAAAACAGTCCTTTTTCCTTCTTTAGCCTCATTTAGTCTTGGTTCTAGCTTTTTTTCTTTGTAGTCTTCTTGTTCATCTGGGTTAGCTTTAGAAGGAAGAGAACCTACTTTTAAACATTTCATTACCAAGGATTTTAAGAATTTCCTCACTTGGGT
>NZ_JADEXI010000954.1:0-1044 GCF_015207185.1 Microcystis sp. LEGE 08355
CCCCACACCCTGCCCCTAGGAAAAGCTTTTTCAGCAAACCCTACTTATGATATTCACACAGTCAAGAAAAAGCCAAAAACCTCCGTTATATTTAACGGAGGCTGGTTAATTAATTAACAATTTTTGGTTACAATTTCGCCCCACATTCAGGACAGAATTTATTATTCCAACTGTTAACCGCTCCGCAACTGGGACAATCGAGCATTTCACAACCCTTGGTGACAATTTTCGGTAAACCAATCATACGCGCATTACTTTGACCGGGGGCAACCATGGGATAACAATTTTCGTCCTTAGTCACGATCGCATTGACCAAAACTGGACCATCATGGGCTAACATTTCGGCAATTTTTGCGGCTAATTCCTCTCGATGGCGAATAGTAATCCCTTTAATGCCGTAAGCTTGGGCTAACAGTTCCACATCTGGCATTCCCGCTTCCATATTGGAATTAGAATAACGTTCCCCATAGAAAGCTTCTTGCCATTGACGTACCATACCCTGCCAACCATTATTAATAATAATCGTCTTGGCATGAATATTAAATTGGGTTAGGGTGGCCAATTCCTGTAGATTCATTTGGAAACTGGAATCACCACTAATACAGATGACCTCCTCATCGGGAATCGCCACCTTTACCCCCATCGCAGCAGGTAAACCGAAACCCATCGTCCCCAATCCCGCGCTAGAAATCCAACGTCGGGGGCCATTTTTGAGGAATTGGGCCGCCCACATCTGATGCTGGCCCACATCGGTGGTGTAGTAGGCGTGGGGTGCTTGACGGCCCACCTCAACGATTACTTCTTGGGGGGAAAGTCTGCCTTCCGGTAGGGGGACTTGCAGGGGATAATCTTGGCGCCAGCGCTCGATCTGGGCTAACCAAGCTTGGGTGCGATCGGGATTGGTGGGATAATCAAATTCTCTGGCTTTGTGGAGTATTTGTTCTAAAACTACCCGCACATCCCCGACAATCGGCACATCAGGGGCGCGATTTTTGCCCACTTCCGCGGGGTCAATGTCCACATGGATTACCTTAGCTTTCGAGG
>NZ_JADEXI010000955.1:0-1038 GCF_015207185.1 Microcystis sp. LEGE 08355
CTGTAGAGACGTGGTTGACTGCGTCTCTATTTCAATTCTCGATAACTAATCACTGTTAAACTAATCACTGTTCACACTCTGGACAGTGAAAAAATGCAGATCCGAAGAAAACACCCCAATCCTGCCGTTAAAGTTGAGAGTTTGAGTTATGTGGTGAAAGTGCCAGAGGCACAACCGCAAAATATTTTAGAAGAAATCGTTTGGCATAAAGAGATAGAAGTCGATAAATTGCGTGAAAGGTTGCCTTTATTGGAATTACGCAAAAAAATAGCTAATACTGATCCACCTTGCGACTTTTTAGCTGCCTTAAAACAGGGTAAAACCCAACCCGCTTTGATTGCCGAAGTCAAAAAAGCTTCTCCTAGCAAAGGAGTCATCCGCGAAGATTTTGATCCAGTAGCGATCGCGCGTACCTATGAACAGGGAGGAGCCACTTGTTTATCGGTTTTAACCGATAGTAAGTTTTTTCAAGGTAGTTACGAAAATCTTAGCCTCGTCCGGCAAGCGGTATCTTTACCCCTATTATGCAAAGAATTTATCCTTTATCCCTATCAAATCTACTACGCGCGCTCTAAAGGAGCCGATGCTGTCCTTTTAATTGCCGCTATTTTAAGCGATCAAGACCTAGCATATTTTGTCAAAATTGTCAAGGGTTTAGGGATGACAGCTTTGGTAGAGGTGCATAGTCTGGCCGAATTCGATCGAGTGTTAGCCATTGAGGGAATCGAACTAATCGGCATCAATAACCGCAATTTAGAGACATTTACAGTCGATTTAGACAATACTCGCCAATTACTAGAAGCCAGGGGTGAAAAGGTGCGAGAAAAAGGTATTCTGATCGTCAGCGAATCGGGATTACACACAGCAACAGATCTGGCGAAAGTGAAGCAAGCGGGAGCAAATGCAGTTCTAATCGGCGAATCTTTGGTAAAACTGCCCGATCCTGCCGCAGGTATCCAGAAACTCTTTGAAAATCGGGAATAGGAGTTAGGAAGTGGGGAAGTGGGAATTATGAATTATAGATTATGAATTATGAAG
>NZ_JADEXI010000956.1:0-1035 GCF_015207185.1 Microcystis sp. LEGE 08355
ATCTTCCCTAGTTTCGGCACCACCACCGCCACCGCCCCAAGTCACCCCCGCCCCCTCGACCGCGATCATTAACGAACGAATGTTGGAGGAATTGCGTCAAAGAGAAGAATCACCCGCTAATTTACCCTTTTTTCAACGGGAAAAAGCCCGTCGCTTGGCCAATCAAAACCGACAGGAGGCGGTGGAGTTAATGAAACAGTTACCGCCAGAATTACAAGCATCCCCTTCTCCCAGTAGTCCGGCACCTTCAGAAACAGCCGATCCCTCCCAGTCCCCCGTCCCTAGTTCTATCATTATTGATAGGAGCGGCACTTCGGTAAACTATTAGGGTTCCTATCGGGAGGACGGCAATGGGTTTGTTTGATCGCATGGGCCAAGCAATTCGCGCCCAAGTCAATAGTCTGATTCAGGAAAATCAAGATCCCGAAAAACTGCTGGAAAAGGCGATCTTGGCGATGGAAGGGGAATTGATGCAAATGCGACAAGCCCTGGCGGCAGCCGTCGCTACCCAGAAACGTACCGAGCGCCAACGACAACAACAGGAAAAAGCGGCCCAAACTTGGCACGAACGCGCCCAATTAGCCCTACATCACGGTAACGAGGAACTCGCCCGCCAAGCTCTCAGCCAATGGCAAACCCATCAAAGTCAGATCGCCCCCCTACAAATCTCCCTGCAACAACAGACGGCTATTATACAAAAGTTAAAGAAAGAACTCTTGACAATTGAACGCAAATATGCTGAGATGAAAGCACAGAAAAGCCTTTATGTGGCCAGATTGCGATCGGCGAGTGCCAGTCAAAAAGCCCAAGAAATTATGGGCAGTTTGAACAGCAGTCAGATGGGAACTATTTTCGAGAAATTAGAAGCAAAAGTCTTAGAAGCCGAATCCCAAGCCGATTTAATCGGGTATAAAGACCCCTTAGAGCGACAATTCCAAGATTTGGAGGGACAAAAACAAATTGAAGCGGAATTACTCAAGTTAAAACAAGAAAACTTGGATGGGTGATGTGGGAAGTGGGGTGTAGGGTGTGGGG
>NZ_JADEXI010000957.1:0-1034 GCF_015207185.1 Microcystis sp. LEGE 08355
CCCGTCTTTCGATTTCTGTGAGCAGAGAGGGAAAGAAAAACTTAGCACTGGCGCTAATGCCGCCGCCGATAATTACCGCCTCTGGGGTGAGAACATAGAGTAAACTGGCGATACCAGCCCCCAGTAAACAGCCGTAACCCTGCCAGAATTCTAAAGCCTCTCGATCGCCTTTTTCGGCCAATTCTGCCAATTGCTTCGGTTCTTTGCCGGTCATCCGGCGAATAGCTTGCCGGGAGACGTATTGTTCCAAGGAACCCCGATTACCGCTATTGCACAATGGACCGTCAAAATTAAGGGTTATTAAGCCTAATTCTGCGGCCGTTCCCTTGCTGCCCACAAATAAGTTACCATCGAGAATAATTGCCCCTCCTACTCCCGTCCCCAAGGTCAACAGGATCAAGTTTTGAAACCGTTTGCCCGCTCCTAACCAAGCTTCCCCCAAACCGGCACAATTGGCATCATTGGCTAAAATTGTCGGCATTCCCGTACTTTCTTCTAACCAATCAGCGAGGGGAATATCCCGCCATCCTGCCAAATTAATCGCTATTTTGGCAATTCTTCCCTGAGCATCCGCCGGCCCCGGCGTTCCCACACCGATGGCTTGACAACTTTTATCTAAATTTACTTGACAAATGCCTTGATGTATGGTATGGGCGACTTCTTTGGGTGTAGCGGGTTGGGGAGTGGGCAAGGTGAGAGATTCGAGACAATTGCCCTCTTGGTCAAATTTACCAATTTTAATCGCAGTTCCACCTAAATCGACACCTATTACTGTTTTCACCATCGGGCTTTTCTTGTTACTCTGGGAATAGCTAGGTTTATTATCACTCTTTTTGGCGGTTTTTTCGCGGTTAGATGTGATTGAGGATAATTCGGCTAAACTGGCAAAACTAGCTGATTGATTAGCCCCAATTTCTCCTATAGTTTGGATACCTGCAGCTTAACTCCTGATTTTTCCCCATTTTAAAAATGATGAATATTACCATTTCAAATCTCTACGATAGCGATTATCAACTTTGGTTAGAGTCCACTAT
>NZ_JADEXI010000958.1:0-1032 GCF_015207185.1 Microcystis sp. LEGE 08355
CCCAACCCCCCCGACGTCGGGGGGGCAAGGGGGGGTAAGATACCTGCCAAGAATAAAGAAAAATGGTATCAGTTACCTAATTTTCAGGGAAAAAGTCCAGGAATTTTACCCCCGATCACTCCAATGGTCAGCACTTTTTGAGGGGAAAAAAGTCTAAAAGCCTTATCCAAAAAGGTTTTTAGATTTATTCAGCCAACCCTAGTTATTAACCGCCGATTCTAACATAGTAATTGTTCCCCGATTAGCATCAAATTCTACCTCAATACCGATGGGAATAGTTTCAATAATCTCCAAATGTCCGATCATTAAACCTAAACAAGCGGGAATTTTTAAGGGTTGAATATATTCTCGGATCACTTCTTCTAAAGTCAGGGAACCATAGTCACTATCGGCACTACAGTTGCTACATTGACCGAAGATAAAACCAGATAAATTATCGAAAATTCCCGCTAATTTTAATTGATTTAACAGGCGGTCAATTTCATAAACATCTTCACCAATATCTTCCAAAAATAGGATGCCACCAGTAAAATCTGGTAGATAGGGAGAACCAACTATTGAGACTAAAGTGGTTAAATTACCACCGATTAATTTACCTTTTGCTTGACCTTTAGTAATAGTTTGAATGCGATTTTTTACCTGCATTAAACGATTAGCATCATCGGGATCGGGAAGATTTCTAAAAGTCAACTTTTCCCCAGAAAATAAAACCCGTCGAAAGCTTTCAGTTTGAGCGCTGCGCCAACTAGAAAAGCCATTAGGAGCATGGAAAGTAACTAAACCAGTTTTGGCATAAATAGCCAACAATAAAGAGGTTATATCACTAAAACCACAGATAATTTTCGGATGACGACGAATTAAATCGTAGTCGAGATAAGGCAATAAACGAGAGCTTCCCCAACCGCCGCGAATTGGTAAAATTAAGGCAATATTATCATCAGCAAAAAATCGATTTATATCCGAGGCTCGCTCCCTATCTTTACCAGCTAGATAACCATAACGATCTAAAGCGTATTGACCAACTTTTGGGAC
>NZ_JADEXI010000959.1:0-1031 GCF_015207185.1 Microcystis sp. LEGE 08355
CAACTATACCACTGGACCCATTGATGCTACCGTCGATGTAGATTACACTAGCAAAACTGGAACTATCACCATTGCTGCTAATACTGCCACCGCTACTATTAGCATTCCCATCCTCAATGATAACCTTAATGAAGCCGATGAAGTCTTCACCGTCACCCTCTCCAATCCGGTTAATGCTACCATCAATCCCGACGAAGCAATTGGACAAGTAATTATTACTGACACCCTACAAAGCGCAATTACTCGCACCTTACCCAACAATGTCGAAAACCTCAGACTAATTGGCAGTAATAATATTAACGGTACAGGTAACGCCAGTAACAATAATATCACCGGAAATAGTGGTATTAATCAAATCAATGGAGGTGCGGGAATTGATAATTTAACCGGTGGTTTAGGTGCAGATACTTTCATCTTCCAATTTGGTCAATCTACCATATCAACAAGCGATCGTATCACAGATTTTGCCATCAATAGTGATAAAATTGACTTATTAACTCAAGCTGGAACTGCCACGAGTGCGCCTAGCAATTTCAGTCGTGCTGCTAATAGCACTGTCACCACTTTACAGAATTTAATCAATCAGGTATTTACTGATGCCAATGGAGCCACTACAGGTAATCAAGAATTAGCGGTTAATAGTGCCGCCTTAGTGCAAGTAACAAGCGGTGCAATAGCTGGAACTTACCTCGTTATTAATGATAGCACGGCTGGCTTCCAATCCAGCAATGATTTATTAATAAATATCACCGGATTTACCGGTACTTTACCAGCTTTAGGGAACATTCCAGTAGGTAATTTCTTTATCTAAGTGTCTAAGTCACCTAGAAAACGGGTTTCTCGGAGAAACCCGTTTTCTGTGTTAAAAATTGTCAGCTACCCCCGCCATCCATTAGTCACATATTTCTTAAGTAGGTAGGCGTTAAAAGTTGTCAGATCCCCCCTTATCAAGGGGGGACTAAGGGGGGATCGGCACCCCCCTTATCAAGGGGGGACTAAGGGGGGATCGAACCTAAAATCCATTTTTAATT
>NZ_JADEXI010000960.1:0-1028 GCF_015207185.1 Microcystis sp. LEGE 08355
CTATCACCCCAAAACCCTCCGCAACGCGCACGCAGTGACCACCCTATCTCCTGACAACCGACGGCTAAACTAATTCTACCATTTGCATAAATTGGGCTTCTGAAAGGGTTTTAATGCCTAATTTTTGAGCCTTTTTGAGTTTCTCACCGGGAGCTTTACCGAGGAGAATATAATCAGTGTTCGCACTGGGGGAACTGGTAACAGTACCACCGACATTAATAATCAATGATTTCGCTTTCTCGCGACTGATTTTGCTGAAGGTTCCTAGTATAACTACGCTTTTTCCCCTTAGGGTATTTTCGGCGGATTCTTGACTCGTTTGGACTATCTCCGCTGCGGGTTGCACTTCTAAACTTGTATCGGCAACCGGGATTTTTTCTGCTGCTACTACCGGAGTTTCCTCGGCAATCACCGGGGGAGTTTCCTCGGCAATCACCGGGGGGGTTTCCGGTTCTTCTACTACTGGAGTCTCACTAATAATTGCTTCTGGTTCATTAGTAGTAATAGGGGCAGTTTGTCGAGAGAAATCGTCTCTTTCTTGCTGTAGGTTTTGAATTTGAACCTCTAAAGCGCTGATTTCTGCTTGCTTAGTTGTTAACTCACTCTCAAGCTTAATTTTTTCCTTTTCTAAAGCTTTAGCTGCCGTTTTTTGGACTTCTAAATCTTGAGTTAGTTGGCGATTTTGTTGGCTTAATTCCTCGATATGACGGGAAGTTGTGGCTTCTAATTGGTCTTTTTCGGCACTTAATTGGTGTAGTTGAATCTCTAAATTGGCAATATTTTCCCGATAGGTTTCTAACTGTTGGGGTAACTGGGTTAATTCCTGTAATTGCCCTTCTAAATCAGCAATTTTTGCCTGAGAATCGGCCAATTGTGGCGGTAACTGGGTTAATTCCTGTAATTGCCCTTCTAAATCAGCAATTTTTGCCTGAGAATCGGCTAATTGTTGGGGTAACTGGTTTAATTCCTGTAATTGCCCTTCTAAATTAGCAATTTTTTCGGCAGCAGTGGTTAATTCTGCCGATAAT
>NZ_JADEXI010000961.1:0-1013 GCF_015207185.1 Microcystis sp. LEGE 08355
CAGAACAGGAGGTGGGTTATGTGGATAAATTTTGATCAACTCCTCGATTTACCAAATGTAACAGTGGTCAATTATCAAAAAATTGCTCAGACAATTTTCCTAAAGCTCGCTCTTTTAAATGAAACAACTGAATGTCCGAATTGCCATCAAATCTTGGACAGATCAATCAGACAGAGTATAATCTAGTCAGAGATTTATCAATCTTAGGCAGTCGGGTATATTTAAAAGTACCACACCGCCCCCCAACCCCCCCGACATCGGTAGGGCTGATTCATAGTAGGGTTAATTCATAGTAGGGTTAATTCATAGTAGGGTTGATTCATAGTAGGGTTAATTCATAGTAGCGTTAATTCATAGTAGGGTTAATTCATAGTAGGGTTGATTCATGAATCAACCCTAGGGCAGGGGCTCTTCTGGTTTTCGTGTGTTAATTTTTGTTATGAATTAAAGCAAGCAAACAGCTTAAGTCGAAGATGTTCAAAATTGGTAAATCCATAACTCATTCTTTTAATAAGCTTTATTTTGGTATTCATTCCCTCAATTAATCCGTTGGTTGTCTGATTTTCAAAGTAATTACAAATACCTGGCAAATGCTTCTGGATCATCCTGGCACTACTTTGATATAATATCCCGCCTATTCTTATCCATTTTTCCAATTTTCTCTCAGCACCTCTGAACGTTCTACTACTTTGATAAATTTGTCTAATTTCTTCTTTCATTTCCCCGGCTATTCCTAAGCATGGATGTTCTTTCAGAATAACTTCTAGTTGTTGTTTTTGCTCGTCCTTTAATTCCTCTTTATTCTTCCATAATAAATGAGGTAATCCTTTTTCATGCACCCCCATTAACTTTCTCAATTTATTAAGCTCGTCATTGATGATAGCCATTACATGAAAACGGTCATAGATGATTTTAGCATTGGGAAATAATTCCTTGAGCACTGCTGTAAATCCTGACCACATATCGACGCTCACTTCTTTCACTTTCTCCCGAACTGCGTCTGGCTGTGCTTT
>NZ_JADEXI010000962.1:0-1013 GCF_015207185.1 Microcystis sp. LEGE 08355
GTGAAATAGAATACACTAAATGTATAAGGATATCAATTTTGCTATTTTTCAAGTTGCATACTAGGCAACAGAATCGCAATTATCCATCTCATTAGAAATTGGACGGTTTGCCCTGTGGTTTCATCACTTCCCAAGCCCAATGACTCTTTAACAACGGTTTCCCAGCGTTGTTCTGGTGCTTATGCCTTGATGGACAGTCTCAAACGTCATGGTGTTAAGCACATTTTCGGTTATCCCGGCGGTGCGATCCTGCCCATCTATGACGAACTCTACCGCTTTGAAGAACGGGGAGAATTACAACATATTTTAGTGCGCCACGAACAAGCGGCCGCCCATGCCGCCGATGCCTACGCTAGGGCCACCGGCAAAGTGGGAGTCTGTTTCGGTACTTCCGGCCCCGGGGCGACCAATTTGGTGACAGGCATCGCTAACGCACACATGGACTCCATCCCGATGGTAATTATCACCGGTCAGGTCAGCCGGGCGGCCATCGGTTCCGATGCTTTCCAAGAAACCGATATTTATGGCATTACTCTCCCGATTGTTAAACATTCCTATGTGGCTAGAAATGCCCGCGAAGTAGCGAGAATTGTCGCTGAAGCCTTCCATATCGCCAGTACAGGACGACCGGGGCCGGTTTTAGTCGATATTCCCAAAGATGTCGGTTTAGAACTATGCGATTATATCCCCGTCGAACCGGGAGATGTGAAACTAACCGGCTATCGTCCCACGGTTAAGGGCAATCGCCGTCAAATCGAGGCCGCTTTACACCTCTTGGAAACCGCCGAAAAACCTTTACTTTACGTTGGTGGAGGTGCGATCGCAGCTAATGCCCACGCCCAAATCGCCGAGTTTGCCGAACGTTTTCAGTTACCCGTCACCACCACGTTAATGGGGATCGGTGCTTTTGATGAACATCATACCCTCTCGGTGGGAATGTTAGGAATGCACGGCACTGCCTACGCTAATTTTGCCGTGACCGAGTGTGATTTATTAATTGCCGTCGGCGCTCG
>NZ_JADEXI010000963.1:0-1003 GCF_015207185.1 Microcystis sp. LEGE 08355
GTACCACCTCCCCCCCCTGTTCGTGGTGTTTTTGCCACCAGAGCAAAGGATGACGCAAATTCCGTAAAGTAATCGTTTCCGAACCATCGATAAAGTGGGGGGGATTACCCTCTAACCATAAACTGTAACGGGCCCTAGCGGTGGCCAGATCGAGCCTAGTAGCGATCGCTAGTAAATATTCTAAGTCGTCAAAGGCTTCGGCGATTGTATTACTTAACTGCCGCAGGATTTTTTCTTCTTCGATTTGTTCCTGACGACGATATTGCCGCAGTTGATTGCCTTGGTCAACGATAGAGTGAGGTTCAATGTAAAAAGTCGCCCCTGTGCTGGAAGTATCGTGAATTATCCCTGGTATTTGCTCTTTTTGCGCTGCTTTGACGGGAATCACCCAGCGGTCGCTTCTTTGGGTAATGACCGCTTCTTGGATAGCACCGCCCTGTTTTTGCATGATATCCTGCAATTTGCGGTAAATTCGCTCTTTAATCACCTTCATTTGTCCCCGAATTTCCCGTAATTGGGGACTAGCGCGATCGGATATCCGGCCATCTTCATCGATACAACGGTGTATCTCCTGTTCTATCTCTGGATAGGTGCGAATTTCGGCTACTAACTCTTTTAAAACTGGTATATCTTCCTGTTCGTCAATTAAACGCCGTAAACGTCGCACTCCGGCCAAAGTCGTGGCAATATTTAAAAGTTCCTGTCCCGATAATAACCCCCCCAGATGCGCCCTTTCTAGGGCATCACCGATGTCGGTAATCCCATCAAAGGAAAGACGACTATCTAATTTTTGTTCTAAGCTATAAACTTCTTTGGTTTGGCAGAGTAGGTTTAAACTTTCCTCTTTGCTTTCTGGTAACGGCAATTGACGAATCGCGATCGCACCGAGTTTAGTCGCTGCAAAAGTAGCTAGGTGTTGACATAGCCGCGGCCATTCCAATAATTCTAGGGTTTCGTCTTGAATCAATTTTGTAGTTTTTTATAATACGCTTTGTATTTCTAG
>NZ_JADEXI010000964.1:0-1002 GCF_015207185.1 Microcystis sp. LEGE 08355
CCAGAAAAGCGCACCCCTTCGCCGCTCTCTTGGGAGATCGCCCTCAATCCCCAATCGAGTAATCAATAGGTAGATAAAGCATAATAAATATAAATAACAAAAACCTTGACAAAATCGGGGGGGGGGGTAAAATTCGGGGGAATTTAGCTACACAATGTCTTCTATGCCACTCAAAAGTTCCTTTTGCTATTCCGTCGCCCTCGCCACGGTAGCCACCGCCACCCTCGCACCAGTTGCCAGCGCCGCAACTTTTAACTTTTCCTACACCTCCAGCTTAGGAACCATCACTGCGACGGTGGACGGAACCCTGCAACCAGATAACAACACGGTATTCGTCAGTTCTATCAGTAATACCACCTTTAACGGCTCTCCCGCCCCCGCTCTTCCGTTGACAGGTTCTTATGTCGATAGCATTCTTGCTGGTGGTGTTGTAACGGGTCAGGCGGTGCTATCCCTAGACGGATCGGGACTAGATTTTGTCGCTTGTAACACCACGAATTGTAATGATGGATTCGGCTTTTTGCCCGCTGGCCTTATAGGTCCGGTTGACCTTTTCGCTTCCGTCGGTGGCTACGGTAGTCTTCCAGGCGGCGAACCCTTCGTTCTCGCCAATTATTCCCTGACCCCGGTTCCCGAACCAGCGACGGTTCTCGGTTTACTCTCCGTTGCGGGGGTCGGTTTATTGTGCAAAGGCCGGAAACTGGAAAAGTAATTTTGACCGACTAAAAATTAAATTGATTGGGAACGGGTTGTGCGATTGTGGCAGCCCGTTTTAGTCTTTGATCAGGATCGGGAGATCGATCGCACGATTAACCAAAGGGAGTAAATTAGATGGTAGATAAAATCACTGCCAAAGAGATATTGGAACGTTTACGAACCGCTCAACTAAACTTACTCAAACTTACTTAAAAGCCTGAAAGCTTAGTCATTCGTAGTTCGACAGGCTCACTAACAAGTGGGTCAAGCACTACAGGATTAAACGGCAAACCCTTTATTCCCTGG
>NZ_JADEXI010000965.1:0-1000 GCF_015207185.1 Microcystis sp. LEGE 08355
TTCGCCGCTTTTTTCCTGAACACAAAGATAAAAAACTCTATGGCATATTAGCGGCGGTTGATTTATCCCCAGAATTACGGGAAAAAATTCTGCAAGAAGGGTTTTATGTGGCTCGGATTCATGACCAGGTATTTGAATTAGATATTCCCGATAATTTTCAACCTCAAACCTATTAAAACATCAAAGGCGATCGCTTTTGCTCTGATATTGTGAGGGATGATTGCTTGTATTTAGCGGTAAATATCCTTTCGATGCCCAATATCAAGAACAATCACCTTCTTTTCTGAATCATCGATCCCATAAATAATTCGATAAACTCCAATCCGAACCCGCCAACCTTCTCTTCCTGTCAGTTTTAGACATCCTGATGGTCTTGGATTTTCAGCTAATTCTCTAATGCCATCTCGAACTTTTTGATAATCATCCTTTGGGAGATTTGCTAAAGCCTTAGAAGCACGTTTTTTAATAGTAATATTGTAACTCATTGCTGACTATTTTCAATTTCAGCGATCGCTACTTCAAAAGGAATTTCATCATCCCCACCTGAGACAGCAAAATCATAGGCTCTAATGGCATCTAACTCTTCTGATTCTTCCAGCAGTTTCTGATATTCTTCTATATCTAAAAGAATACCTATTCGATTACCCTGCTCATCGGTGATATACCTTTCCTTTAATTTCATTTGAGAACAACTGCCTTAGTTAATTTTCGTTCTAATTATAACTCAGGTGTTAACGCCTAACCATGTTGATCTATCCTTCTGGGAAAATACCCTTCATGCTTTGGGAACTCTCACTCGCCCTCATTTCCTCGAAACTATTCCCAACTTAGTCCCTTTAATCCTTCATTTTTGGGGGGAGGTTGCCTTAAGAGAAGCGTATCAAAGTATTAGGGATGTTAGTCGCTGGTGGCGGTGATTCTCCTGTCAATAATTGCTATAATAGCTAAAATGGCCATAATGGCTAGTTTCTAGAAAGGTTAGTTATGAAAACATTAGGAG
>NZ_JADEXI010000034.1:0-16962 GCF_015207185.1 Microcystis sp. LEGE 08355
AAAGTCTGTCGACTCTGTGTAAGACAGTACATGGTTTTTTAACTGTGGTATGCGACGGTGGTGGAAGCAGAAACTTAAATCGTGAGGTTTAGGAATCGCCGCCCTAAAAGTGCGGCGAGGATGTCAAGAAGCACCTTTTCCTTTGAGCGAGAGAATGCGATCTGGCGTAGCGAGCGCTTTGCGTTCGCTCTACTTGGTGTTGTTTTTGGCCCGTTCGATCTTGCCTGCGATCGCATCCAGCCTGGCTTTGATTCCGGTCATCCACTGGTTAAACTCGGCCGACTGCCGGTCGATAGCTTCCTTCCGTAGCCTTATCTCTTCGGTTGTTTTTTCGTGGGCTTCTAACCGGATATTTAATTCTGCAATCATCATTGCCTCAAGTATCTATTGGTTTGTTTATTTGTTAGGGAGGAGGAATCTCATTTGTGCAAGTGAGTAATTATACTTGTCGATGAAACTTGCTTCTAGCAAGGCTTTCAAAATAGCTTGACATAAAACTTAATTTAGGAGTTACAAAGGTGAGATGCTCCCGATCGCTTTTAACATATTGCCAAGATAATCGCTGTAACCAACTCTCTTTTAAGCCATCTTCAATATCATATACAGACATAATGTTACTGGGATTTTGTAAAAGAGGAATTATTCCTTTGGTCACAGCGATGAGATTAGTTTTAAATAGCATATAAACTCTCCTAAGTCAGAAAAAAGAGTTAGAATAATCGAAAAAACCGATAACCAATAACAGGTAAAAACTACTCCTTATAGGGATCGTACTGACTCAATATCCGTTCTAACTTTACTTCGTCAATGCGATTAATTAAGCGTTTAGATTCTTCGACATCGCGGACAGTTTTTGATAAATTAATGGTGGAACCGACGCTAAATAGTAAACCCATGCCTAAATAACCTTTAATCCACGGATCTACTGGTAGATAAATAACTCCTAAAGAAGTGGCAGAAATAGAGACAATAAAAGATAACCAAGTTTGAAAAATCCACGCTTGAGTATGACTGGGAGCAGTACCGTATTTTTTATCGTTCATAATCGTCTCCTAAATGTTTCTGGAACCATTTTGTCGGTTCTAGAGGTGCAACAACAATGAGCGCTATCTAGTAGGGGGAGGGTTGAGAACTGGGGTGAAGTGGGGTGAAGTAGGGTGAAGTATAAAGTATAATTGTTGTCAGAATCTAGGAGCAAAAAGATGGAGATTAAACATCTGAAAATTTGGTTTTCTTGGGAAAAACAAGAACAAATGATCGAGTGCTTGGTGGGGAGAGTGGGATTAACCCGGGTGCGTGCCACTTGTTTTCTGCGTCTCTGGATTTATGCGATTGCCAAGGAAGGACAGGCAAAACCCCCCTTATCCCAGTTAATTTTTCCCACCACTGCCATTATCTGTACCCATCGGCAAGCATCGGATTTATTTTATCAGGATCAGGACCAGGGCAGCGATCGCTCTGCTGGTATGATGTTAGATAAATTAGCAGCCCTTGGTTTAATTGAAAAAATTTTTGACGGCAACACAACCAGAATTAAAATCAAGCCAATTACGGGGATTTTAGAGCCTGATAGCTCAGAATCATCTGTGGAATTGCAATTAGATCAATTTAATCCCCGTTGTGATGCGATTCCTGTGGCTAACTTGCTGACACGCAATTATAACTGGATGAATCGCAATGCTGAAGCAATTCCCCATCGCATTTCTCGTCTGTTGCGGGGTTGGTCAAAAGATTACACCACAGGTATGCGAGTTTTGCGTCGGGTAGATAATCTTAATCCCGTCGGTTTTTATCTCCTCTATCCCACCGCAAACGAGTCGGAAGCGAATTTTTTTACCTCTCCTAACAAGAGTTTACATCTAAGTGCGATCAACGAACAGGATCCTTTTAAAATGGCATCCGTGGGAGATGAAAATTGTCTTTCGGTATTTATTCGCAGTTGGATGATTGATGCTAATTATTTAGAAAAATATCGTTTAATTTTTCTGCAAGATGCCCAAAAAACTCTCCAGAGAATGACCTTAGATTTTCCTAATCTCTGCGATTTACATACTTTGATTATTCATCCCGATTATGAGAAATTAGCCGCCGCCTTGGGATTTCAAAAAACTATTCAGGAATCCCCAAACTCTATTTATTGGATGTATTTAGGACTCGATCGCTTTTTATCCCTAGATATGAGTGCAATTCAATTTTAATCGGGAGTGGGGAAATTATGAATTATGAATTATGAATTGGGGAGTGGGGAGTAGGGGGAAAAAATCCATAACTGGGTTTTTGAAGTTCGATCGAGAGTTAGTGGTAATATTAAAAGCGGATTTGGTATAACATCTTGTCAATAAGTATTGTTATAATAATGACATCAATTAAGCTATAGTCGCCTATGTCTGAACAATTGATCGCTAATCTTGCTAATGCCTTTAAACCAGTTCCTTTACCTGCCGATAGTCCCTTTTATGTGGATCTAAAAGCAGTGAGAGCGGATGCTGATGTTTGTCAAGATTTAGGCAGAAAAATTATTCGTGCGCTGCCAACAGACTACACCCATCAACTCTACACAGGACATCGAGGAGGGGGGAAATCCACGGAATTATTGCGGCTGAAAAAATATCTAGAGCAAAAAAATTGTTTTGTTGTTTATTTTGCCGCAGATGAAGACGATATCGATCCAGAAGATGCTCAATATACAGATATTCTCATTGCCTGTACGCGCCATTTATTAGAACAACTAAAACAGGCTAATTCAACCCCCTTAAAAAACTGGATAAAATCCCGTTGGCAGGATTTAATTGATTTAGCTTTAACAGAGATTAAAGTGGAAGATGTCAAATTAGAAACGGGAGACTTGATTAAATATTTTGGTAAATTGTCTGCGGCGATTCGGGCAATTCCCAGTCAAAGACAAGAAATAAGAAATAAAATCAATCCTCATACTGTTACCCTGTTAACAGCACTAAATGAGTTTATTGATAATAGCAAAACTGTCTTAGATGATTCAACAAAATTAGTGGTAATTGTTGATAACTTAGATCGCATTGTACCGATATATCGGCGAGATCATAAAACTAATCATGATGAGATTTTTTTAGATCGAGCTAATCAATTAAAGGGGTTAAATTGTCATTTGATTTATACTATACCTATTTCAATGGCCTATTCTAATCGGGCCAATGATCTACGCGATATTTATGATAATGACCCGATGGTTTTACCGATGATTATGATCCGCAATCTTGATCGTACTATTAATCCTGATGGTATGGCAAAAATTAAGGCTATTATTGAGAAAAGAACGCAGCAATTTTTACCGAAGAAAAAGCTAGAAACAGATATTTTTGAAAGTCAAGAAGTTCTGGAGCGATTATGTTTAATGACTGGAGGTCATGTACGAAACCTAATTTTATTAATGCAAACCGCTTTAGATCATGTGGATGCTTTACCTATTACCGCAAAAGCTGCTCAAAGAGCAATAACTCAAGCTAGAGATGTCTATCAGAGAACAGTAGAACACGAGCAGTGGAAAATTCTGGCTAAGGTATATCGTACCAACGAAATTCAAAATGATGAAGCTCATCGTAAATTATTATTCAATCGTTGTATTTTACAATATGCTTATTTTGATGCAGATGCAGAGTTAAAAAGTTGGTATGATGTGCATCCTTTAATTACCAAAATTAAGGAGTTTAATGATGAATTATGAATGATGAATTATGAATGATGAATGGGGAGCGGGAAACAGGGAACAGGTGAGAAAATTATTGTACCTCATAAATCTGAATACAGCTATATATAATAATGACAAACCAAAAATTAAAACCCTTAACTAACTTTCAGGAATCGGATTTTGAAGGATTGCGAGAAGAGCAACCCCTAACAGCAGCAGAATCCTATCAAGCATTACTGCGATCGCTGAGACGAAAAAATGGCTTTAATTTACTCTTTGTTCGCTGTTCTCCCGTGCAAGCTGATGAGATTATCCGGGGAGTCAGTCAAGATTTACCTAATAAAAATATTCAAGTCCTGCAACTTGATTCAGAAACCGATAATTTGTATGAGAAAATTGTCGATCTACCAAATTATACCAATCTAAACATTCTTTTTGTGCGCGGTTTAGAAAATGCACTACTGCGCTACGAAGAAGCGGAAAGTGAAGGCTATTTCTTGTTGAGTCAAAGTCCGGTTTATGGGGGAACCTGGGCCGGAGTTCCTAAGATTTTAGGCTATTTAAACCTATCTCGTGAGCGATTTGAGCGGCAATTTCCCTTTACTTTAGTATTCTTATTGCCAGAATTTGCCTTGCGGTATTTTATTCGTCGTGCGTCGGATTTTTTTGATTGGTATTCGGGAGTTTATGAATTTCCGACCGATAAGGACATATTGCACAGAGAAATTAGAAGACTGGTTTATTTAGACGGCGATCTCGATACCTATCAACAATTCACTCCCCAACAACGACAGGAAAAGTTAGCCGAAATTAAGGCCTATTTAAGCGATTCCCCATCTCTCGATCCTGTTCAAGCATCTGAATTGTGGCATGAAAAAGGCTTAATTCATCAAATGGGAAAAGAATACGAAGAAGCGATCGCATCCTACGATCAAGCTTTAGAATTTAAACCCGATTACCCTGATGCTTGGAACAACCGAGGGGTTGCGTTATATAATTTAGGCAGATTTGAGGAAGCGATCGCATCATATGATCGAGCTTTAGAATTTAAACCCGATTACCATCAAGCTTGGTTTATCCGAGGGGTTGCGTTAAATAATTTACGCAGGTTTGAAGAAGCGATCGCATCATATGATCGAGCTTTAGAATTTAAACCCGATTACCATCAAGCTTGGTACAACCGAGGGATTGCGTTAGGTAATTTAGGCAGATTTGAACAAGCGATCGCATCATATGATCGAGCTTTAGAAATTAAACCCGATTACCCTGTTGCTTGGGATAATCGAGGATATGTTTTAACTTGTATGGGACGATATAAAGATGCATTAGAATCTTGTGATCGTGCTATTAAAATTAATTCAAATGATGCTAATGCTTACTACAATAAAGCTTGCTGTTATGGCTTACAAAATAATGTGGAATTAGCTATCGAAAACTTACAACGCGCCATCAGTCTTGATGTCGAATATCAGGATATGGCGAAAACAGATAAAGATTTTGAGCAGATTCGGGGAGATGAGCGGTTTCAATCATTGCTAAGTTAAGTAAATAAAAAAAGAGATGACTATCTATGTCGAAAGCAATCCTATCATCAGAGTTAGGGTATAATAACTCTTAAGTCACAACTTTCGATCCTAATCAGGAGAACAATTGCTATGACACTGGCAAACACCCACCAACAAACCATTTTAGAAAAACTGCAAACCCTCAACCCACAACAACAACAAGTAATAGAGTTTATTGAATTTTTGCAACTTAAAGCAGATAAGACAGCAATTCATGAGGGAGAAAGAGAAATTTCTGCTTTAGAATCAGCCGGAGACTTAGTGGGGTGTTTAGACAGTGGTAAAGGAGATTTATCCCTAAAAAAGAGGGAATTTAAAAAGAAGCATCTAGTCTAATATGCTTAAAAGAGTAATTCTAGATACGGGAGTCTTAGTCGCCGTTCTCGACCGGAGTAATAATTATCACAATTGGGCAATTCAGCAATGGGAAAAAGTTGCCAAACCTTTATTAACTTGTGAGGCAGTTATCACTGAATCCTGTTTTATTTTGTGAAGTAAATAAAGAGAGAAAATTATTCATGTCAAAAAAAACTATTGATCTCAATCAAGTACAGTTAACTTTACAAGAACTACTTGCCTTAATAAAGGTAGATACTGAAATTATTATAACCGAAGGAAACAAGCCTGTAGCTCGTCTAATTCCTTGGGGAGATACTGAAAAAACAACGTCTGAAACTCCTTCTCCTAAGTTACGACAACCAGGACTACACGCTGGAAAAATTAGGACTAGCGAAGATTTTGATGAGCCACTTCCTGAAGAATTTTGGACAGGTGAATCATGAAATTTCTTTTAGATACCCATACATTTATTTGGTGGGATAGCGAACCAGAAAAACTCTCTCAAAGAGCTTTAGAACTGTGTAGAGATCCTAGTAATACGCTATTACTTAGTATTACAAGTATTTGGGAAATGCAAATCAAACTACAACTAGGTAAACTATCACTCAAGATACCTTTAGCAGAAATGATTAATACTCAGCAGGAAACTAACCAAATTGGCCTTTTATCAATTACAGTCAGCCATGTTTTAGCTTTAAATACTTTACCTAACATCCATAAAGATCCATTTGACCGCTTGTTAGTTGCTCAAGCTAATCTTGAAAATGCTAGACTGATTAGCCATGATTCAATATTAGCAAAATATCCTGTTCAGATAGATTGGTAGATAGGGCTTGCTGAATAAATGTGAAATATAGACGAGGTAAGGGTTTTAGGGTTCTGTTTTGCTCTCACAGGTGCAAGATTTTGAGAGAATCGTCGTTCAAAACCTTGCGTCTTCATCGGCCCGCGTCCTGTAGGGGCGAAGCATTCGGACAATAACCTATCGGTGAAACCGTAGATTTTCTATCCGAATGCTTCGCCCGTACTTTTTCAGCAAGTCCTAGCAATTCTTGGTGGTTTAACCCCCAATTAAATAAAAGATCTGCGATTCCAAGACATACGGAAATTAGGGATATTCTCGCTAATAAAATCTGCAAAGATATCGGAATACCACTAATAAAATAAATCGTTCATCAGTCTTGATGTCAAATATCAGGATCTGGCAAAAACAGATAAAGATTTTGAGCATATTCGGGGAGATGATCTGTTAAGTTAAGTAAATAACAAAAGAGATAACTATCTATGTCGAAAGCAATCCCATCATCACAGTTAGGCGATAATAACTCTTAATTTCCAACTTTCGATCCTAATCAGGAGACCGATTGCTATGACACTGGCAAATACCCACCTAAAAATCGAAAATTTCGCTCATTATATCATAAAAATCACCAAAAATACTTAATTTAATTAAGACAACTAAATAATTGTTTAATCGGTAATTCTTGAGGAAATCTAAAATCAGAACCCAACTGGCAAAAAGAGTGAGAGAATAAAAACATAGTTCAGAGAGTAGAGGCTGTCAAGACAAGCTTTCCAGTCCTAAAATCCATGATTCCTGCCGGGTGAGGGACGATAACTAACTTTCAAAAAAGCAGAATTCAATTTAGTAGAAAAAAATCGCAACAATCTGTCAATCTACTGAAAAAAGAGAGAAAACTTATGTTTTGTGAACAATGCGAACAAACCGCTAGTGGTAATGGTTGTCATCAGTGGGGAGCCTGTGGAAAAAGTCCCGAAGTCAACGCCGTTCAAGACTTATTAGTTTATTGTCTGCGGGGATTAGCATCGGTGGTTTTAAAAGCCAAAGAAGCGGCAATATCTACTCGCGAAGCTGATATTTTTACCTGTGAGGCGCTTTTCGCCACCATGACCAATGTTAACTTTGATCAACGACGTTTTACCGATTATATTCAGCGTTGTTTAGAGATTCGGGAAAATTTAAAAGCACAATTGGGATCCCTTGACTGGTCTGCACTTGCCAACTATCAGCCTAATTTTAATGAGAGCCTAGTTAGCCAAGGTCAAGAAGTATCCTTAGAGCTAATTGAAAAAATGCAAGACCTCGATATTTTTTCCCTAAAGTTAACTGCTATCTACGGAGTTAAAGGTCTGGCTTCCTATACTTTCCACGCTCAGGAATTAGGTCAAGAGGATGACTCGGTTTATCAGGTTATCCAAGAGACTTTAGCGGCAATTGATCGCAGTGATTTAAACCTGAATGATTGGGTGGCAATCTGTCTAAAAGTTGGGGAAGCAAACCTGCGAGCAATGGAATTATTAGATCAAGGTCATACCGAAACCTACGGTCATCCCATACCGACAAATGTTCCCTTAAATCCGCGTCTAGGTAAAGCCATTTTAGTCTCCGGCCATGATATTAAACAATTAGCGGCTTTACTGGCACAAACTGCCAATACTGGGATAACAGTCTATACCCACGGAGAATTATTACCCGCCCACGGTTATCCAAAACTAAAAGAAAAATATCCCCATCTCTACGGTCATTATGGCACCGCCTGGCAAAATCAAACTAAAGAATTTGCTAAGTTTCCGGGGGCAATAGTTTTAACTACTAATTGTCTCATGCCACCCCACGAAAACTATGAAAGTAAACTCTTTACCCTCGGACCTGTGGGTTATGCCCATATTAACCGCTTAGAAACAGTGGACGGTGCGATCGATTTTTGTCCCGTGATTGCTAAAGCGCAGTCATTGCCCGGATTTACTGAAATAAGCGAACCTCGGCAGGTAATGGTAGGATTTGCCCACAATACCGTTCTCAGTGTCGCTGATACGGTGGTTGATGCCCTTAAACAGGGTAAAATCCGTCACTTCTTCCTGGTTGGCGGCTGCGATGGCGCAAAACCCGATCGCAATTACTACACCGAATTCGTGGAACAAGTCCCCGAAGATTGCATCGTTTTAACCCTTGCCTGTGGAAAATTCCGCTTTTTCGACAAACAATTAGGTAGCATCGAAGGATTACCCCGGCTGATGGACGTAGGCCAATGTAACGACGCCTATAGTGCCATCAAAATCGCCCTAGGATTAGCCAACGCTTTTAACGTTAGCGTCAATGAGATTCCCCTCTCCCTAATTATCTCTTGGTACGAACAAAAAGCGATCGCTGTACTGCTCACCCTGCTGCATCTAGGTATTCAAAATATCCGTCTGGGACCAACTTTACCGGCATTTATCTCCCCTAACGTCCTGAAATTCCTCTCCGATACCTATCACCTGCAGCCGATTACCACCCCCGCAAAAGACTTAGCCGCTTGTCTAGGTTAAAACTTTCTGTAAAAATCCCACCCTTGGCCACAAATTGTGGCCTATGGGAAGGAGAGGGATATTATCCTCAAGGAGAATAATTTGTATGTCCGTAATCACTTTAAGCATTGATGGCAAAGATGTAGCGATCGAAGCGGGTTCGCGAGTTCTCGCAGCCGCTAGTCAGGTAGGAATAAAAATTCCCGCCCTCTGTCATCTCGATGGGGTTTCCGAAGTAGCTGCCTGTCGCTTATGTTTGGTAGAAATTGAAGGTATTAATAAATTATTACCTGCCTGTGTAACGGAAGTGGCGGAAGGAATGGTGGTCCATACCGATACCCCAAAACTAAAAGAATATCGCCGCATGACAGTGGAATTATTATTCGCTGAAGGTAATCACGTTTGTGCAGTTTGTGTGGCTAATGGTAACTGTGAATTACAAGATTTAGCCATCGAAGTGGGTATGGATCATAGTCGTTTTCCCTACCGTTTTCCCAAGCGAGAAGTGGATATTTCCCATCATCTTTTTGGTATCGATCATAATCGTTGTGTTCTCTGTACCCGTTGTGTGCGAGTCTGTGATGAAATTGAAGGGGCGCACGTTTGGGATCTGGCTTATCGCGGCGAAAAAGATAAAATTATCGCGGGAATGGATCAGCCTTGGGGCAGCGTTTCTGCCTGTACTTCCTGCGGCAAATGTGTTGCTGCTTGTCCAACCGGGGCGATATTCCGCAAGGGTTCCGCCGTTTCCGAAAAAGAGGAAGATCGATCGAAGTTGGAATTTTTAGTTAATGCTAGGACTGAACACCAATGGACGCGTTAGCGAAAAATGGTAGATTCTCAAAACGCTCGTTGGGGACATCTAGGTATTTATGCTAAGTATCTGCGGGAGGAAATGGCTCTGTATGACGAGATTATGGGGATGAATGAAGATATTCGCTTGATTTCCGATTACTGCGGTATTTCTGCCCAGGAAACTCAACGAGCAAAGGACTACGCTTTCGGTAGCGGTGTCAGTCAGTATGAATTTTGGCCTAGTATTGATATGGCAAAGGCTTGGTTGCGGATGGCGCGAGGACAGGGAACGGCAATTGATCGCGTCTTTCTACAACACGAAATCTTAGAATCGGATTTAGTGATCAATCAGGGTATGAATCAGCCTTCTGCTCACGAAATCGCTCAAGCTCAATATGGTTGGTCTGTCATACTGCGTCAAGGGAATCAATAATGTTATGAATGATACAAATCTCGAACAGATATTTCTGCAAGCCTTGGATCGCTGTCTATCCCTGCTGGATTATCAATCTCAACCAACCAATTTAGCTTGGTCCGCGATCGAACTTTTCGCCGAAGTTGGGCGATTTCCCCAGATGCTTCGCCAATTCTGTGATCAATACCGAGAGCGTGTGGCGGCGGCAGATCGGGCGATCGAGGATTACGCCAGTAGTGTAGATAATTGGACAGTCAAGGGGACTATTTTCGGGGCGCAGGATCAATGTAATATCTTGCATTTTTTTCTCAATGTCCACACGAAAAATTTTAAGTTTTTTAGAGGTGAAAATTGGACACCACAGCTAATCTGTGAATTTTTGCAAGAATGGAAGGGGATCGATCTTTTTTCTTTAATTGCAGATAATCAGGAACTTGTCGAGATAGGCAAAAACCCTCCCCTCGGTAAACAGCCGCTTTTCTATTAGCTAGTAATCACTATTGCCCAAACCTAACAAACAAGGAATTAAAATTATGAGTAAAATTCGCTTCGCTACTGTCTGGTTAGCCGGTTGTTCGGGATGCCATATGTCCTTCCTCGATTTGGACGAATGGCTGTTAGAATTAGCCGAAAAAGTTGACGTGGTGTATAGTCCCGTCGGCTGCGATCTGAAAACCTATCCGGAAAATGTCGATGTCTGTTTAGTGGAAGGAGCGATCGCTAATCAGGATAATTTAGAACTAATTCATCTAGTCCGTCAAAATACCAAAACCGTCGTTTCTTTTGGTGATTGCGCTGTAACTGCTAACGTTCCCGCTATGCGGAATATGTTGGGAACTGCCGATCCCGTGCTAAAAAGAGCTTATTTAGAGTTAGGAGATAACACACCTCAACTACCAGAAGAACCCGGTATCGTTCCCGAATTATTAGATCAAGTGCTGCCCGTCCATCAAGTCATTCCCATCGATATTTTTATGCCGGGATGTCCCCCCGATGCGGACAGAATTCGCGAGACATTGATCCCCATTTTAAAAGGGGAATTACCCGTGATGGCAGGACGAGAAATGATTAAATTTGGTTAATTAAATCAGTTATCAGTTATCAGTTATCAGTTATCAGTTATCAGGAGACAGCTTTGACGTATTCTCCCCATTTGCTTCTCCCCTCTCCCCTCTCACCAATTCATAATTCATAATTCATAATTCATAATTCATAATTCATAATTCCCTAAATCAAGTTAAAATATCCGCTCCTAACATCCGTTGATATTTAGCTTCTAAAGCTTGTTTCAAATTGGGCAAAGTGATTAAATGGGGATCATCTAACATAATTTTTTCAGCGGCATCTCTTGCCAAAACTAACACCTCTTGATCCTCGACTAAACTAGCGAGAGCAAAATCTGGTAAACCCGATTGTCGTTGTCCTAAAACTTCTCCTGGACCGCGAAATCGCATATCCATTTCCGAGATAAAAAAGCCGTCTTGGGATTGTTCCAAAACCGTCAATCTTTGACGGGAATTAGCACTATTACTTCCACTTAAAAGTAAACAATAGGATTGATAGGAACCTCTGCCCACACGCCCCCGTAATTGATGCAATTGTGAAAGGCCAAAACGTTCGGCATTTTCAATTAACATCACCGTGGCATTGGGAACATCCACCCCCACTTCGATAACCGTAGTTGAGACAATAATTTGCAGAATATTATCGCGAAAAGCTGTTAATATTTCCTCTTTTTCGGCGGAACTCATGCGACCATGGAGTAAACCGATATTAAAATTAGGAAAAATCTTTTCTGATAAATTTTGATATTCTTCCACCGCAGCCCTTACATCTAATTTTTCCGATTCTTCAATTAAGGGAAAAATCACATAAGCTTGTCTGCCTTGGGCAATTTCACGGCGAATTAAATCATAGGCAGCCCTTCTTTGATTGCCATTTAAAGCGGTGGTTTGAATCGGCTGTCTGCCGGGGGGTAATTCGTCAATTTGACTCACATCTAAATCCCCATGCAGGGTTAAAGCTAAAGTACGGGGAATCGGTGTTGCTGTCATGGTTAAAACGTGGGGAGACTCTCCTTTGCTTAATAATCTTGCCCTTTGTTGTACCCCAAAGCGATGCTGTTCATCAATAACAACTAACCCCAATTTGCGGAAATTAACTGCATCTTGAATTAGGGCATGAGTTCCCACTAAAAGTGGTAATTCTCCTGTCTCTAATTGGGCATGAATTTCTCGCCGTTTAGCGGTTTTTGTGGAACCAGTTAATAATTCTACGGGTAAATGTAAGAGATTAAACCAGCTAACTAACTTACGATAATGTTGTTCTGCTAAAACTTCCGTAGGAGCCATTAATGCCGCTTGATAACCGGATTGTAGGGCTGCTAAAATGGCATAAACTCCGACAATTGTTTTGCCAGAACCCACATCCCCCTGCACAAGACGATTCATCGGGGTGCTAGAATCTAAATCCTCTAAAATTTCCTCAATAACTCGTTTTTGAGCATTGGTTAATTGAAAGGGAATTATCTGATTAAATTGATCAATTAGTTGACCCTTAGCACTAAAAATAGCGCTTTTCTGTGTCTGACGATACTGTTGCCGCCGCCGCAGAAACCCCAATTGTAAAAAGAAGAATTCATCAAAGACTAATCGCCGTCGCGCTTGACTGAGAATCTCGGAATTATTGGGGAAATGAATGTTAGTAATTGCTGTTTTTAAATCGATTAATCCGTATTGTTTTCTTAGACCGAAAGGTAGGGGGTCTTTTATCGCCTCTACTGCCCCAAAAGCGGCGACTACAGCCTTTCTAATTAGGTCGGCGGGTACTCCATCGGTGAGGGGATAAACCGGCAGGATACGCCCGATTTTTAAGGACTCAATACTTGCCCCAGAACTGTCTAATAATTCAAATTCAGGATTTTCTAAAGTTAACCCATATTTACCCGCTTTAACTAAACCACTAACCGCCACCACCGAACCGACGGGATAGAGTTTTTTTTGTCCTTCTTGCCAAGCACGATTAGTATAGCGAGTTCCCGCATAAAAACGGTTTAATTTTATCTGTCCAGTGCGATCCTGTAAGAGCAATTCAAAGATAGCTAACTTGGTATTTTTGGGGCTATTAAAACAATTACATCGCTTGACATTCCCCACTAAAGTTACCGTTTCCCCCTCGGTTAAATTAGCGATATTGACTTGACGACTGTAATCCACATGATCCCGGGGATAATAATATAATAAATCTTCAACTTTGTGGAGGTTTAATCTTTCTAAAAGACTGGCTTTTCTCTCTCCCACTTCCGCTAGATATTTCAAGGGTTGTTCCAGGGTGACTTGCCGTGGAGAATTAGCCTTTGCCGTGATGGGAGTGGTATTAATAATTTTCGCCGCAGTTGGTTCTTTTGGGGTAGGGGTTGCTTCTAAAGTTTGCCGTAATTGTTGCAAAAAATTGCGAGTTTCGGCGACTAATTGTTGTCTTTGTCTGGGATTAAATTGGGAATATTGGGCAAATTTTTGGGCTAATTCTCGCCAGCGATTTCTCTCACTGGTGGCAATTCCCACGGGAGGATTATCCCCGAAACTAAGACAGAAAAACTCGCTAAAACGGTATTGATTTCCCTGAAGATCGGGATAACCTTTTTCCGCTTCTACAGATAAGGCTTTTTGTAATCTCACCCAGTCGGGTATTTCCCCTTTCATAATTGCCTCTTGAATCCAAATTTCCCAGTATTATGTTTCCCTAATACCTCTGTTTGATTATAACTGATTAATCATACCAACTACTGCGCCACGCCGCTTCCGCTTGAGCAATAGTATATTCTTTGCGAATACGATGATATTGTTTACCTAGACGATTTAATTGTTCCCAAAGGGAGCGAATTTGATTTCTTTCGACACTTAAGCGCGTATCAGCAAATTCCAGTTCAGCCATTCGTAGATGAATTGCCGTTACTTTAGTGACTTTGCCACTTGAAAAATCATGATCATCCCCATCATCTTCATCTTCATCTTCATCTTCATCTTTTTCTTCCTCTGGTTCAGGGTTTTTAGCTTCTACTAAAATGTTTAACATATTATTTCCTCCACCTAGGGATTGTCCCTCTTCTCCCGCTTGAATTGCCATATCGATAATTTGACTGGGTAGATGAGGGGGAAGAATATAAGCTTTTTGTAGTTGCTGATTAATTTGTTTGGAGAGATGATTGAGAATCTCGATACAGTTTTTTTCCAGCACTCGACAACAATAAAGTAAAATATCGGGGTTATTAATCTCTCCAGTTGCGGCTAGATTTTCCGGTTTGTTTAGAAAAAGTTTTAAGAAATCTGGGGTATTTTTCGTCTCTGCTGGACTTTTAGAGAATCCTACCCCTGAAAATGTCCCTCGATCGAAGCTCTGCTCGCCCAATTGCTGTAAACTGGCTTTAGCCTCTTGTCCTAGAGCTTTGATCTCCTCTTGTAGTTTCTGACGATTGCTGTGGGAGAGAGCCAGAAATTCCCCCCCATAGTAGCGGGTACAGATATGATACACTGCCCCGATCGCCTGTTTATAGAGAGATTCACCGAGTAAATCAAGATAAATTCGGTATTTTTCCCGCATTCTTTCGGCTAAATTTGCCACTTCCGTTTCTATGTTCTTTAAATCTTGTTGTAGCTTGTTCAGTCTTCCAGTCATAGAAATTTTACCGAGGGAGAAGTTAGCGATCGGCGAATTCTATTATAGCGACTCACTGTCAGCTATAGCGCCCTGACCAGGGGGAGATGCTCAGACTCGATCGTTTATCGGTTATTTTAGGTATTAGCTTTTCCCAGATCGGCTTTTAGCATTGGTTTTGGCAAAGATAACTGCTATAATCAGGCTAATTAGTAGGAAAACTCTCTATCTCTATATTTTTGCATAGTTTACACCACAAGTCCGGGCATGAAAACCGACAGTATTTTTTATGATCTTTTTCAATCTTATCCGTCAATTTTCTTTGAATTAATCAACCTTTCCCCCAGAGCAGCAGAGAATTACCGCTTTGATTCCGTCGAAATCAAGCAACTAGCTTTTCGTATTGATGGCGTATTTTTGCCCAATATTACCGATCCTAGCATTCCTATTTATTTCTGCGAGGTGCAATTTCAAGATGATCAGAATTTTTATGGCCGTTTCTTTGCTGAAATCTTCTTATATCTCAGTAAAACTGCTTTTAACAATGATTGGCGCGGGGTGGTCATTTATCCCCATCGTCGGGTAGAATCAGATCAGGTTGTACGTTATCAAGACTTATTGACATCTGGGAGAGTGACGCGAATCTATTTAGATGAACTAGATGATATTAATCAAGATTCCCTCGGTATTGCCACCATAAAATTAATTATTGCTAAAGAAAATCAAGCAGTGGCAACAGCCAAACAACTTATTGAACGAGTGCGAACTGAATTTACCCAACCGCAAAACCTCCTACAATTAATAGAAACGATACTTATCTATAAATTACCACGTCTAAGTCGCCGGGAGATAGAAGCCATGTTTAGTTTAGATGAACTGAAACAAACCCGTTATTTTCAAGACGTTCGAGAAGAAGGTAAACTGGAAGGTAAACTGGAAGGTAAACTGGAAGGTAAACTGGAAGGTAAACTGGAAGGTAAACTGGAAGGTAAACTGGAAGGTAAACTGGAATCTGTGCCGCGTTTATTGGCTTTAGGTTTAACGGTAGAACAAATTGCTCAAGCCTTGGACTTAACTGTAGAAAAAGTGCGAGAAATACCAGAAACCCATTAAGATAATCTAGCAGTAAGCTATGACAGCGTTTCTGATCAGGATAAAGTGTAACCTAATTTGGTATCGACCACCGACTACCCAAAACAAAAACTTCCTACCTCACCTATGAATAGCACTCCTTCAGCTTCTTTAAGATTAAAAAAAAACAAAATTACCGACACAAATATCACTCTCTCCCATGGCAGTGGTGGCAGCGCAATGCGGGATTTAATTAATGAGATATTTGTGAATAATTTTGATAATAACCTACTGGCAACCCTTGAAGATCAAGCCCGATTTGAAATTAAAGATTTAGCTGGAATAGGCGATCGCTTGGCATTTACCACCGATTCTTATGTGGTTTCTCCCCTATTCTTTCCGGGGGGTGATATTGGTAGTTTAGCAGTCAATGGAACCGTTAATGATTTGGCTGTCGGTGGGGCAATTCCTCTCTATCTCAGTTGTAGTTTTATCCTCGAAGAAGGTTTATCTATCGACACCCTAAAAACCATCGTTACCAGCATGAAAATAGCCGCCGAAAAAGCAGCAGTAAAAATCGTCACCGGGGATACAAAAGTCGTTCCCAAGGGACAAGGAGATCAGATATTTATTAATACCTCTGGAGTGGGAGTAATTCCAGCCGGAATCAATTCTGGGGCGAATAATTTACAAGTTGGCGATCGCATTTTGCTGAACGGTTTTCTGGGGGATCACGGTGCCGCCATTCTGATTGCCAGGGGCGAATTAGACCTACAATGCACAATCGAAAGCGATTGTCAAGCTCTGAATTCTTTAATTTCTGCAATTCTGGCAGTTTGCCCGCAAGTTAAAGCGATGCGGGATGCCACTAGAGGCGGATTAGCCACGGTTTTAAACGAATTTGCCCAAAGTTCAGGGGTGGGAATACAGGTGCAGGAAACGGCGATCCCCATCCAGGAAGAAGTGCGAGGAATGTGCGAATTATTGGGCTTAGAACCGCTTTATCTGGCAAATGAGGGCAAATTAGTCCTTGTCGTGCCTCCGGAGGCGGAAAATCGCGTTTTAGCAGTGATGCGTTCCCATCCTGACGGTAAAAATGCCGCTTCTATCGGGGAAGTCGTCGCTTCTCCCCCCAATTTAGTTTACTTAAA
>NZ_JADEXI010000035.1:0-16844 GCF_015207185.1 Microcystis sp. LEGE 08355
CACCCTGCCCCCACGGGAAACTTTTTCAGTAAACCCTAGATAGTCAACAGCTGACCATGACCACGGTGATATTATCAGAACCGCCGGCTTCTTTGGCCGCTGCCACTAAATTCTCGACAATTTCCTGACAATCGGCACTGGTTTGCAAATAATCGCTAATTTCCTCGTCGGACAGTTCTTCCGTCAAACCATCACTACAGAGAATTAAACTATCGCCGGATTGCAGATCGAGGGGAGATACCGTCACTGGGGGCAAATCGCGACGACCGAGACATTGAAATAAAATATGTCGCCAAGGGTGGTTTTTCGCATCTTCTTCGGACAGATCGCCCATTTTTATCGCCCTAGCTATCCACGTATGATCTTCCGTCACCTGTTCTAATTTTTGCTCACGAAAGCGATAGAGACGGGAATCACCAATATGGGTGTACCAATAGCCATCATCTCGGACGATAGCCATGACTAGGGTTGTCCCCATGTCCTGTCTTTCGGGATTTTTCAGTTGATCTTCAATAATCTTCTCGTTAGCGGCAGTAATTGCCTCCTGCAGCAATTCCCCGGCAGCCCGGGGCGAATTCCAGTGTTCTTCTAGATGAGCTTGGATAGTTTCAGTGGCGATTTGACTAGCTTCCTGGCCTCCCGCATGACCTCCCATACCATCAGCAACGATAAAAAAGCGCCCCTCGGGGTCGATATAATAACTATCCTGATTAACCGATCGCACTACACCAGGATCGGTCATTCCTCCAAAAGAAAGATTGTTCATCGAAATTTCTGCTTTTAACACAATATTTATTATCCCGCAATCAATTACATCATGCGATCCTGACGTTCAATTTTTCGCCAGAGTCTCACAAGAGCTATCCCCGGCAGCAGGGAAATCGCCATCGGCACTAAAGTTAACCAACTAAAACCATTGACAAATAGAAGCGTCGCTGAGATAAGTAAAGCACTGACCAGTAAAGTATAGTTGGTTCCCATTTGAATCATACCCAATCGCCGCAAAAGTCGATCGGATTCGCTGGAACGCACCCGGACACGGATATCACCCCGTTCTAATTTTTCGATCGTATCATCGATGCGTCGGGGTAAACTCAGGGCGGTGCTGCTCACTTGGGCTGCTTGTCGTCCTAACTCATCGAGGATATTACTGCCATTATTTCCCGTCATATCATTTACTAATTGCAGGGCAAAAGGTTGGGCCACTTCCATAAAGTTAAATTCGGGATCGAGTCCTTTGCCTACCCCTTCCAGGGTAGAAAATGCTCGCATGACGAAGGTAAAGGTAGCGGGAAAGCGAAAAGGCTGATCGTAGGCGATTTCATAGAGATCATCGCTGATAGAGGCTACGGACTGTTCCTCAAAGGGTTTATCCATGAAGTTATCGAGCATATACTGGATCGATCGCCGCACTGCTCCCATATCACCATTAGCAGTTAATGCTCCTAAATCCACCAGAGAAGTGACCACGCGATCGGCATCTTTTTGGGCAATTCCCAAGAGAGTCTGCATTAATTTTTCGCGCACGTTGGTTTTAATTTGTCCCATCATGCCGAAATCGTAGAAAATTAAGGAGCCATCACTATCAACGGCGATATTGCCGGGGTGAGGATCCGCGTGAAAAAAGCCGTTATTGAGTAGTTGAATTAGATAGGCTTTTGCCCCTAGTTTAGCCAACAATTTGCGATCGAGTCCGGCTGCTTCTAGGGCTTCATAATGACTGATTTTGATGCCGGGGAGGTATTCTAGGGTTAAAACCCGGGGAGAGGTGTAGCGCCAATAGACTTTCGGTACTTTCACCCAATCTTCCCCGCGAAAATTACGGCGAAAAGTGTCAGCGTTACGACCTTCGTTGAGATAATCGGTTTCTTCCCAGAGAATTTTACAGCATTCTTCATAAATACCCGTCCAATCGCGACCTTTACCCCATTTGGGATGATTTTGGAAGTATTGGGCGATTTTTTTCAGGATGGTCAGATCTATACTAAATAATTTTTTCAATCCGGGCCGTTGGACTTTGACCACCACATCTTCCCCGGTCTTCAGTTGGGCCCGGTGAACTTGCCCTAAACTAGCGGCTGCTAGGGGGATGGGATCGAAGCTTTTAAAGAGTTGATTGAGGGGTTTACCGAGGGATACCTCGATAATTTTGCTGGCCTGTTCGTAGGTAAATGCGGGAACCTGATCCTGTAGTTTCGATAATTCTTCCACATATTCGAGGGGAAAAAGATCGGCCCGGGTGGAGAACAGTTGACCGACTTTAATAAAAGTTGGACCCAATTCTAGCATGGTTTCCCGAATCCAAGCGGCTTGTTTTCTGCGTCTGCTGGCGAGTTTTTCCTGGCTATAGCCACCGTTATAGCTCCATTTTTTACCGTTGAGCCAGAATTGATAAAGTACAGTCAGAACGAATCGCCAAATATCTAGACGACGACGATTGATGGAATAGTTTTCTCGATTCCAACGATAGCTATTTTTGGCGACTTGGAGGGCCGGCATTGCTGGGTTTAACTCTAGGGTAACGGGGACGGGTAGAAGGGCTGACACGCAATTTTTGGGGCTTTAAAGCGACTAAAAGAGGGTTTTTGGTTAATTCTGGTAGTTTTTGAGTTCCGAGCGCAATTGGGCGATTTCGGCCCGCATTTCGTCGATGTTTTCCTGCACATCGGCACTGGAGGAACCACTGGAGTCTGTCTCAGTATATACTCCCTTTTCCATGGCTCGCTCGGCTCTCATTTGCACTTCTTCGACGAATTGCCGCAGGTTTTCCCGTTGTTCGGCATCAAATTTGCCTAATTCGCTTAAAGCGTTGGTGAACGCATCTTCTAGCTGTTCACTGACCACTTCAGCGATCGCTCGTCCGAGGAAAAAGGCGTGAATAACGGGGTTAGTCATAATCTTAAATGGATGTTTTCGCTTGCTGGGTTTTGTGAACGGGAAAGGCGATAATAAATTCCCTAACTACTAGGTTAGGCGACAGAACCAGAAAAGGCAAATCGTTTTTCTGAAAAGGGAGGTGAGACCAAATCCGTTTTCAATAGTGTGATTAACTCTCAAGTTATGAATTGTTTCTCCCTTCTCCCCACACCCTACACCCTACACCCTACACCCTACACCCCACTCTCCTATGCCTTTTAAACAGGATTTAGTATGAGACTGGGAGGTTAATCGACAAAATTAGGGGAAAGAAAGGGCGCTAAGGGAGCAGAATCTGGTCCGATCGCGTCGAGAATTATCGCTGAAATCAACCCGATTAGCGAAATAATAGTGTCATCAACAATATCAGTCTCTGGAGAGTTAAGATGCTCAGAAAACGTTTATTAATCCCCTTAATATTATCCCTAGTCACTTTTGGTTTAGTGGTGGCCTGTAATTCCGGCACTCCCACCAGTCAAACTAACCCCAGTCCCGCAGAAAACGCCGCCACTGCTGCTATTCCCATCGGTGCAGCCTTAGCTCAAACCAGCAATCTCGCCCTATTGGGACAGGAACAGGTGATCGGTGTCAAGATGGCTGAAACATATTTTAATAAAAAGGGCGGAGTCAATGGAACACCGATTAAAGTTATTATCCAGGATGTGACCGGGGATGAACCGGGAGCGATCAACGCCATCAATACCCTCATCACCAAAGATAAGGTGGTGGGTATTCTCGGTCCGTCCCTGTCCCAACAAGCTTTTGCCGCTAGTCCGATCGCCGATCGAGCCAAAGTTCCCATTCTCGGCCCCTCTAACACGGCTAAAGGTATCCCCCAGATCGGTGAATATGTGGGTAGGGTGTCCGCTCCTGTGGCTGTGGTCGCTCCCAATGCGGTTAAAACCGCTTTAAAAATCGATCCCAAGATTAAAAAAGTGGCTGTCTTTTTTGCCCAAAATGATGCTTTTAGTAAATCGGAAACGGAAACTTTTCAAGAAACCCTGAAGAGTTTAAATCTTGATATTGTCACCGTGCAGAAATTCCAAACCACCGATACAGATTTTCAAAACCAAGCCACCGCCGCTATTAATATTAAACCGGATTTAGTGGTTATTTCTGGTTTGGTTGCTGACGGGGGCAATTTGGTCAAACAGTTGCGACAATTAGGCTATCAGGGGTTAATTATTGGTGGCAATGGTTTAAATACTTCTAATATTTTCCCGGTTTGTCAAGCTCAATGTGATGGCATTATCATTGCTCAAGCTTATAATCCGGAATTAGATAATCCTATTAATCGGGATTTTGTCGCCGCTTATACAGCAGAAAATAAAAAAGCACCGCCCCAATTTACTGCTCAAGCTTTTACGGGAATTCAAGTTTTTGTCGAGGCCTTAAAACGGGTAGATGATAAAAATAAACTCAGTACACTTTCCCTCGAACAAATTCGCCAACAATTAAATCAGGAAATTTTAGCAGGTAAGTATGTCACTGTCTTGGGAGATATTGCTTTTACTCCCGAAGGAGAAATCATTCAGGATAAATTCTCCGTGGCACAAATTAAAATGGATGCCGATGGTAAAAATGGTAAATTTACTTTTGTGAAAAATTAATAAGTAAGTGGTTCTTCTCGTTTCTACCTCGTTGCAAGGGATACCCTTGCAACGCACTTCCAACAGTATTCGATGGTGGTGTTATACTAAATCCTGTTTAAAAGGCATAGGAGAGTGGGGTTTAGGGTGTGGGGAGAAGGGAGAAACAATTCATAACTTGAGAGTTAATCACACTATTAAAAACGGATTTGGTGTTAGACAAGAATAAAAGAAAAATGTAGGTTGGTTTTCACTTTCTTCAGAAATTCTTCTTAAGTTTTCGTGTTCCCTAATTCTTGCTCTCAGCTAGTTCTGGAATTTCTGGCGATTATTAGTAGTGAAATTTACAGGAAACAATAACAATTTCTTCATCAGACACGCTATAAACTAGGCGATGTTCTTTTGTAATGCGTCGTGACCATAATCCTGATAGTTCATGTTTTAATGCTTCTGGTTTTCCTAATCCAGAAAAAGGCTCTCTTTGAACATCTTTAATCAGGCTGACAATTTTAGCGTCAACTTTTTTATCTGTGATCGCCCATTAATTAAACTCATCAAAACTTCGGGTTAGAAAGGCGACTTTCCTGATCAGTTAGCAGCATCTACATAAATATAACTATCAGGATTTTTCAGAGATTCTCTTGCCTCTTGGAGATGTTGACGGTTAGCTTCTGTGGAAAGCAGATAGTCCGTTTCATCCATTTCAGCAGCTTCTTTAATCAATAAAATCGCTTCGACAACTGTTCCTTCTGGTAAGTCGAGGGGAGGTAAACTAAGTTGACCATTTTTGATGATTGTTTGGTATTTTAGTGCATTCATATAATTTTACTATTCTTGAGATTTTATTAATTATGAGTAGGTAGGCGTTAAAAATTATCAGATGCCCCCCTTATTAAGGGGGATCCCCCCGCCTATCGGCACCCCCCTTATCAAGGGGGGCAGGGGGGATCGAACCTAAAATCCATTTTTAATTTAATTATAACCAGCTACTTAGCAGTTTCAAAGATAACTTGGCTCTTCTCGTTTCTGTATAGTCTTACCTCGTTGTAAGAGTCTCCCTTGTAAGGCTTTCCAGTGGTTCTAGCTCTTGTCTAACCGCTCAGGGGAGGGAGACACTCCTTCCCTTTTCTTCTTACAGGTAGAACCTTGTCCCGAGACAAATATAAAGATTTTATTAAACTGTATTTGTAAGTACAACTTTGGATAGGAAAGTGTGTTCATTAACAATGCGCCAGTCTTTGGTCTTAGGTAGTGCGGTGTCTTAACCCAAGCGACAAAACTGCGATCGCCGTTAACCTGACAGACCAGATTGGAAGCTTGTGCTGATGATCTAGGATTATTCGCCGATTAATGACTCTTTTCGGAAATTAGAGGACAATACCCTGCCAGTAATTATGGATTTTAACAACTTTCCCCGACCTTTCTTTTTTATTCTCAAGCGATGTCAAAGACCGGATTGAAACGTTAGTAGTTATAATTGTTTAGCACTCGATCAACAGGATTGGTTTCTACTTTGAAGAAAATGAAGATAAAACACGCGATTAATTGGCATAAATTTCTGACTTTTCTAATTATATTGGGCTTAATGGCTTTTTATAATAATTTTACCCCGCTCGCTTGGATATACCTTGCCCTACACGGAACTTACGGTCTGATGTGGCTGATCAAGGATAGATTATATCCAGATCAACAATGGGAAAAAGAAATACCGTTGGCTATGGGAATATTTACCTTTATCGTTCTCAGTTTATATTGGGCTGCCCCTTTTATTATTGTTAGCGGGAAGGTCACGGCCGCCGCCCCTTTAATATCCGCAGCCATAGCGATCAATATCATGGGGGTATTTCTCCATTACGGTAGCGATGCCCAAAAGTATTTTACCCTTAAATATAGGCAAGGATTGATCACCGAAGGTTTCTTTAGTCGTAGTCGCAATCCCAACTATTTAGGAGAGATTTTAATTTATCTGAGTTTTGCCCTGTTAGCCCAACATTGGCTCCCTTTTCTGATTTTGGGGGGATTCATCGCCGGGGTCTTCATTCCCAATATGCTTAAAAAAGACCGCTCCCTCTCCCGCTATCCTGAATTTGACGCTTACAAAGCGAAATCCGGATTGCTATTACCCAAGCTAATAAACTCCCGTCTGGATGCTCACAAATCCCCTCAGACCTAACCAAAGTTAAGGTCTTTCTCTTCAACCGCAGGGTGCGCTATTAAGTTTCATTTAGGGGGAGCATCTCATTTATGCAAGTGAGTAATTATACTTGTCCCTAAAACTGGTTTCTAGCAAGGCTTTTAAAATAGCTTGACATAAAACCTGATTTAGGGGTTACAAAGGTGAGATGCTCCCCATTTAGGGGGTATTACCTCACCCACTTTGACAGAAGGGAGTTATGGTCGGTTAAGCGTCAAAACATCGAGGCTTTTCCTTGATCCCAGTAATGTAAACTTTGATTAAGAGAAAGACTTCTAGCTCCGATCCGATGTTATATTAATAATTGAAGCTAAAGAAAAAAGCTTCCCTGACAGATCGACTGGCAAGGTTATAAAGGTCAAGTTCACAAAGGAGTAAACCCTGTTAAAGTTACATTCTGTCTCGATAACGACGATAACAGCGATCGACCTGAACGCTCATATTTCCTAGAGTAGAGAACAAGGGAGTTAGGCAATTGGAACTAGAGTTCAATGCGTCTCCAACCAGTCTCAAGTTGTGAGGGGAAATACCTGAGAATCGGTAAACTGATCGCTGTTATTGTTTGTCAACACAAGTAATTGATCATTGCAGTCGCTCTCCTTTGATGAGATAATAGAAAGTCTTCTGTTCAAAAGGATATCGATAGGATGCGACTCTCTCAACAGCTTTTTGTCACCCTCCGGGAAGACCCGGCCGAGGCGGAAATACCCAGTCATAAATGCTTGGTGCGTGCCGGTTACATTCGTCGCATTGGCAGCGGTATTTACGCCTATTTACCCCTGATGTGGCGGGTTTTGCAGAAAGTCTCCCAGATAGTCCGGGAAGAAATGAATAAAGCCGGCGCCCAAGAATGTTTACTTCCCCAACTGCAACCGGCGGAACTCTGGCAAGAATCAGGCCGTTGGGACACCTACACAAAAGCAGAAGGGATTATGTTTGCCCTGACGGACAGGCAAAACCGGGAGTTAGGATTAGGACCGACTCACGAAGAAGTAATTACTGCCGTCGCTCGTGATTTAATTCGTTCCTATCGACAATTACCGGTTAATTTATATCAGATTCAAACTAAATTTCGCGATGAAATTCGCCCTCGTTTTGGTTTAATGCGGGGACGAGAATTTATTATGAAAGATGCCTATTCTTTCAATCTCGACGAGGAATGTTTAAAGAAAACCTATCAAGCGATGGATATAGCTTACCGCAATATTTTCCGCCGTTGTGGGTTAGCTTTTCGGGCAGTAGAAGCCGATTCTGGAGCGATTGGCGGTTCCGCATCCCAAGAATTTATGGTCTTAGCTGATGCTGGAGAAGATGAGGTTTTATTTACCGCCGATGAAAAGTATGCGGCTAATCTGGAAAAAGCCGTTTCTTTGCCGGCCGATAAAGTGGCTTCTCCCTTTAAAAAGTTTACTAAAAAAGAGACTCCTAACACCAACACGATCGAAAGTTTAGCTAAATTTCTCGATTGTTCCGCCACCGCTATCGTCAAGAATGTTCTCTACGAAGTGGTTTATGATAGCGGCATAACTGTTTTAGTTTTGGTGAGCATTCGCGGCGATCAAGAGGTTAACGAAGTTAAACTACAAAATGAATTAGTTAGACAGGCGAGCCATTACAATGCTAAAACAATTTTGGCTTTAAAAATACCCGATGCTGCCGCTCAACAGAAATGGGCAACTAAACCTTTACCTTTGGGTTATATTGCTCCCGACTTAGAAGATAATTTGCTCAAAAAAGCCAGCGATATAGCTCCTAAGTTTTTACGCATAGCAGACAACACGGTGACAGACTTAGAAGACTTTATTACCGGTGCTAATGAAACCGGGTTTCATGTAGTGGGAGCCAATTGGGGTCAAGATTTTATCTTACCGGAATTAATCGTCGATCTACGCAAAGCCAGGGTAGGCGATCGAGCTATTCATGATCCTAATCAAACCTTGCAAAGTGCTAGAGGAATTGAAGTCGGTCATATCTTCCAATTGGGCTATAAATATTCTCAAGCTATGAATGCTTTTTATACTAATGAAGCGGGAGAATCTACCCCCATTTGTATGGGTTGTTATGGCATAGGAGTATCGCGTTTAGCCCAGGCAGCCGTAGAACAATCCTACGATAAAGATGGCATTATTTGGCCCGTAGCTATTGCCCCTTATCAAGCGATTGTGGTTATTCCCAATTTAGCTGATGCCGAGCAGGTAAAAACCGCCGAAAGTTTATACAATGAGTTAAATCAAGCCGGCATTGAAACCCTTTTAGATGACCGGGGTGAACGTGCGGGAGTTAAGTTCAAAGATGCGGATTTAATTGGGATTCCCTATCGCATTGTCACGGGTAAATCTCTCAAATCGGGTAAGGTGGAATTAGTCGAAAGAGCCAGTAAAAAAGCGTCAGAAGTAGCAATTAATGAGGTGGTTTCCTATTTAAAAACTGCTATTTCAAAGGTAAATGCTTCTGATTAAGTGATTAAATATACAGATAATTTTGCTTGTTTATGGGTCTGATGAGCGAAGATGGCTGGTTTAAGGCATCAAAAACTGTTCCCTGTTGCCACTCAAAGACTTTTTCAGCATTACTCTTTGAGTTTTGGGGGATTTTTCTCTAAAGCAGCTAATAAGTAGGGAGGCACAATTATTTGTAGGATGGGTTAGCGGTAGCGTAACATGAGCGGGGGTTGGGTTTCATGCTTCAACCGTTCGGCAAAAGCTCACGGCCGAAGCCCAACCTACGTTCATCTTATATTTAATTCTACCCACCTACTTAGGGCTGGCTGAATAATGGTAAAACCTTTTTAAAATAAGGCTTTTGACCTGTTAAAATCCGATGTTGGTGCCAGAATATAGGATTGGGACATTCAAAAACTTGGCATTATTCTTTTTATAGTACAAAACTGGCACAAAAAAAAGAAGGGCAACAAAGCCTGAAACGACCGACTCCTAACCCCACCAACAAACTTTTTCAGCAAACCCTAACTAAGACTTGCTCCAGTGGAATATGAGTCAGAAAAAATGTTTTTCCTTCCGAATCTCGCAAAGCTTCTAGATAGGTATCAATTCCTCGCGGTTCGGGCTAATTTTCAACATCTGCTAAATGCAAAGCAATTTAATGTGACTTCCTCGTTGACTGTGAATAGTAAAGCCAAATCGAGCGAGAATTTTGATCACGTCTTTGCCTGATAGTTGTTTCAGTTTAGGCATATTCAGGCTGTAACTCAACCGTAATCTGTAGAGAAGGTTTGGCAACTAGACCAAACTCACTAGGCTCTTCTCCTTCTAAATATAATAAGACAGCTTCTTTGAGATTATTAACCACCTCATCTAAGGTATTTCCCTGGGTCACAACCGAAATTTCCGCGCATTCGGCTACATATTCTTGTTGTTCACCAGAATAAATAATTGCCGTAATTTTTGAACTTAATTCAGCCATAATTGCTCAGATAAAATTCGTTTTGAGTGTAATATAGTATATTTTGTCTATGGGGAAATAGCCTGAAAAATTGGGAGAGATTTGTCTCGTGCAGTGTAGTCTTCGATAAGCAGTTCTAGGACTTCAAGGGCATTTTGTAGGGCTGCATTGTAGGTTTCACCATGGGTATGAGCATAGGGGCTAAATTCAGGTAGATGGGCGATAAATTTGTTGTATTGTTGTGACCATTGAATAAAAATACCATAGTGATAATTCATGGGTTGTCTCCTTGATTTAATTTTGCTAGTTCCTGAAGTGCATTTCTTACGTCCTTTTCCTGGTAGCGATCATCATCACTACTATCTTTGCCTGACAGGGGCAAGCTATATTCTAAACGGGGATGACTTCAGGCGTTATGACCGCTCTTACCTAATCTCCATAGTGTGTTTTGGTACGAATAATCAGAATAGTTTGATCGTCTTCATAAATTTCATAAAGCAGACGATCTTTTCTATTTAGGCGATAGGAATACAAGCCTTCTAAATCGCCTTTTAAGGATTTGCCAATATAGGGATTAATTGCAATTATGTTAGTTAAAATTTCTTGAAGTTTGACTTTTTGTTTTTGGGTGAGTTCGTCGGTATCTTTTCGCGCTTGTTTAGAAAAGACAATTGTGTAGGTTGTTATCCAAATACTTGTTCCATTATGATGGTTTCTCCTGCGGCATATTCTCGTCGTGCTGATGCAATATGTTGTAATAGTTTGGAATCTTGCATGAGTTCGGAGGTTTCAGCTAAGGATTCCCATTCTTCTTGAGTGATGAGAATATAACTGCGATTTTCACGAACGATCACTACTCCATCGGGTTCTTTTTCAGTGCGATCGCAGAGTTCTTCTAGGTTGGCTTTAGCGTAATCAACGGTGACTTGATACATAAATCGCTTACGGTTTGTGGGGATTACTCTTATAATAAAGCAAAAATTGCTTCTTGGCTGACATTTTTATTATTTATTTTGGGCTTTTTGGTTCTGATCGAGAAGAAGGCGATATAACAACTTCAGTAATGATTTAAGCCGTAACTTGCATAATGTTTATTTTGGCTTTTCCGAGATCATGGTGTAAAATGTTCTATGAACGTTTAAATACTAGGAGATATTACTGAACTGAGAATATTTGGGCTATGCGGAAATAGCCTGGAGAGGTGGGAGAGATTTGTCTCGTGCAGTGTAGTCTTCGATAAGTATATATAGAACTTCAAGGGCATTTTGTAGGGCTGCATGGTAGGTTTCACCATGGGTATGAGCATAGGGGACAAATTCAGGGAGATGGGCGATAAATTTGTTGTCTTCTTCTGACCATTGAATAAAAATACTATAGTGATAATTCATTGTTAATATCCTCAATTTCTTGAAAAACTTCTTCTAAAAAAGGAGCTTTTGAGCTTACTATATTATCTTCATGTCGATCATGCTTATGATGAGGAAATGAAGGAAAATTAAGTTTTTGATGATGAGGATCATTATCATAACGGAAAATTAAATCACCTTTTTGATTGATATAAGTAGGTAGGCACAATTATTTGTAGGATGGGTTAGCGGTAGCGTAACATAATCGGGCGTTGGGTTTCATGCTTCAACCCAACCTACGTTCATTTTATATTTAATTCCACCCACCTACTTAGTGGTAAGAATATTTGCCTCGGTTTATGCTGAGCTCTACTTCGACAAATTCTCGAATATAGAGCCGAGAGCCGTCAATAAAGGTAATATTTCCTCTAATAAAACCGAGACTCTCTGTCCGTTTTTCTGTGTCAAGTTCAAAAGTTTGGATCATGGATGAGTTTGTGAGAAGTTTTCTAATTCTCTCAAAGTAAGTCTCAATCAACAAATTCAATCTCCTTAATGATGGCTATTTTTTGCTGTATTTTGTCAAGCATCCATGATTCTCCTAACCATTCATCAAAATCTTCACTGTGTTGTAATTTATCGTTGGTAAACAAGCTAATAAACTGCTCTGTTGACCATTGATATTGAGTTTCAAATTCTTTTAAGCGTGTTTGAGTTTTTTGTAATCCGCTTTCTAAGTCCCGTAGCCGATTATTCAGATCGGTTTTAATCATTGCTTTAAGGGATTCTGGTTGACTGGAGCGCAGTTTAATCAGGTTTGTGGTGTTTGATTCTAGCGGTTGGGTTTGCATGGTGATTTTTTCTTGTCAGTGTTAATTTAGAGTAAAAAATTATTGCCACTCCATTGGGTTCTTTTGAGGTTTATTTTGGCTTTTCCGAGATCATGGTGTAAAATGTTCTATGAACGTTTAAACAGTGGAAGATATTACTAAACTGGTGCTTATCTTTAATTGTACTGCTTCTTATTGCAACTGTTGTTGCGCTAGTGACGCAGCGACTACAAACAACGATGAGGTAAAAAAATGAAGCTCAAAATCTGCAAAATCGGCAACTCATTAGGAGCCTCTTTCCCCAAAGAAGTTCTCGACAAACTCCAGGTGGGAGAAGGAGATACGATATACGTCACCGAAACGCCAGACGGGGTACAGTTAACCACCTACGACCCAGAATTCGAGCAAATTATGAAAGCAGCTTCTCAAGTTACCCGCCGCTATCGCAACGCCCTGCGGGAATTGGCCAAGTGAGCGAAATCATCTGGATTAGTGAACAAGCAGCCAGAGCAATTCACCACCAGCAACTCGCTCTCTTTGGCGGAGCCGAAGGCATCCTCGACCTAGGAAAACTCTCCAGCGCCCTCGCCAGACCTCGCCATCTCCACACTTACAACCCCGATGTCAGCCTGTACCAATTAGCCGCCGCTTATTGCTGGGGACTGGCAAAAAATCACCCCTTTGTGGACGGCAACAAGCGCACCGCTTTCGTCGTCATGGCGACTTTTCTCCAAGTTAATAGCATTGAGTTAATCGCTCCAGAAGCCGAGGTGGTGGCAACTATGCTGGCGGTGGCGGCTGGCGAGATGTCCGAAGAAGAACTTAGTGCTTGGCTTCAAGGCATAAATTGAATAAAGTGGAGGATTTCTGGAAGTAAATAAGAACGAAACAAAATAATACTCCCGTATCGCATAAAATCACAATTCTAAGTCTTGCTTGCGATATTTTTCTAGTAGTTGCTGTTTGATGTTCATGTTTTTTATTCTTCCTTTAAAAAAAGCTAATTTTGTCTTAGGTTACGCAACATTTCCACTATTTCGGGGGGAAAGCGTTGGCTTAATTCCTCATCAGGAAGTTGAGAAAGCATCAGATTATAATTATTTTTTACTGTTTGAGTGTTGGGGTGATTTTCTCCTAATTTTTCCGAACAAATAGCAATCGCTCTTTGATAGAGAGATTCTGCTTCTGTGTATTTCCCTTGAGACTGATAAAGATCCGCCAGATTGTTGAGACTGTTGGCCACATGAGGATGCTCTGCTCCTAATTGCTTTTCCCGAATCCCCAGCGAGTGCAAAAAGAGAGGTTCGGCTTCTGCGTATTTCCCTTGAGCGCAATAAAGATTCGCCAGATTGTTGAGACTGTTGGCCACAGCAGGATGCTCTTTTCCTAATAGCTTTTCCCGAATCGCCAGCGAGCGTAAAAAGAGAGGTTCTGCTTCTGTGTATCTCCCTTGATCTTGATAAAGACTCGCCAGATTGTTGAGATTAGAAGCAACACTAGGATTATTGCCACTAAATAACTCTTCATGGATTTTTAATCCTTGTAAAAATAGAGATTCTGCTTGAGCAAAATCGCCTTGATATTGATAAGAAATACCTAAATTGCTCAAAGCATTGGCTTTTGATTTTTTATCACCAATTTGCTGGGCAATTTCTAATTGTTTTTGAAAATATTCAATTGCTTGCTGATATTGTCCTAAAGACTGATAAGTAATCCCCAGATTTCCGAAAGCATTTGCTAGGGCAAGAATATCGCCGATCTCCTGAGCAATTGCTAATTGTTCTTGAAGATGTGCAATTGCTTCTTGATACTGCCCTAAAGACTGATAAGCCGCTCCCAAATTACCTAAAGTATTCGCCAGCGAATACCGATCATTGGTTTCTCTAATAATTACTAATTGTTGCTGAAGATATTGTACTGCTTCTCTATATTGACCCCAAGATTGATAAATCATTGCTAACCGGCCAAGAGCAAAAATCTCAGATTGTTTATCACCAATATCCTGAGCTTTTTTAAAGAGCTTTTGATAGATTTTAGGATTATGTTTTTTGGGCGTAATCTGATCAAAGTTCTCAAGATTTAACTCTGTTTCATAATTACTAGCCTGAGCCGAATTAGTTTGATTTTTATGAATCTGAATCATCATTATCCTCCAATAAATTTAAAAATTGCTCAAATTGTGATTCTGCGGATTGAATTGCCTGAATCCATTCTGATAATTCTTTAACTGTTATATTAACTTTCCCCTTTTGTTGACGAGTATTTCCCTTAAGTTCGTAGAAAATTGCTCTCAATTTACATAGACTTCCAATGCTGTAATCAAGATTAGAAAGAGAAGTCGAAATAGACTTGGAACTCTCACTCGTTGTATCTAATTTAGCAGGGTTTTGTTTAACCTGCTCCCCTACAGGCGGCTGTAGTCAATAATTATTAATTTGTTTATCAATATTAATATCCCGATTAGCAAAGTTAAGAATTTTTTCTAAGTCAGTAAACTGATTAATAACGTAAGGATTAGATTCATTTTCCTTAACCACTTGTTCTGCAACTTTTTGTATTTATGGATCTTCCAGTAAAGTCGCCATTACCTCAATGGTTTCAGATAACAAAGCAGGATTTTGATTAGCCGATTGCAACTTTTTTAAAGTATCAGGAGACTTCGCTCCGATTAAATTTATCAGTTTTTCAAGGGAACCATCTAAGACAAGCTCCCCCACACGAGCCAACGCTCCCCCTAAAATAATCGTGACTCCTGTAGCCAATAGCGTTAAAGGTTCCATGATACAACACCTTGCTAGTAAATGGCACTTAATTAATTGTTAGATAGTGTAACAGGCTTCTGGTTCTTGTGTTTTATCTTTAATAAGATTATAGCCTGTGAAATAACAAAATGCCTACCCCGTGGAACAGGCTTCTAGTTCTTGTACCTGATCTTTGATAAGATTAACGTATAACCTTTAATTCTAGTTTGCTTGAGTTTGTCGTTCATGGCTTAGGGAAAATAACGGTACATTTCTTTACGGTGTAAAACTCGGACAAAAGCAATCATATTCTCCTCAACATAAATACCTATGCGGTAATCTCCTATTCTTATCCGATAGTAACTAGGGGGGCCTTCAATAGCTTTGATATTTCTTAACTCAGCTAGATTATTGGCCGCTTCTACCTCCACAATGACAGCTTCAATTCGTTGTCGTAGCTTACGATCCTTGATAGCACCTAAATCTCGAAAAAAAAGGCGACGAAATTCAACTTGCATGATTTACTCTGCTAATAAAGAAAAAATTTCTTCTCGACTGACATTTTCATCATGAAGACCTTCTTCTATTGCCTTGGCTAGAGCAATATCCTCTATTACTTCATAAATTACATCTGTTAAAGTTTCCCGTTCTTGCAATAATAATTCATGCAAAATCTCTTTAACAATAGGCTTGAGTGCTTGGGCTTGATCTTCTAACATTTTTGTCTCCTAATCTGTGTTTTATCTTTAATAAGATTATAGCCTATAAACTGGCAAAATACCTACCCCGTGGAACAGGCTTCTGGTTTCTGTACTTGATCTTTGATCAGATTAAAGTAAAAGCTTTAATTCCAGTTTGCTAAAGTTTGTCGTTCATTTTCCTTAATAAAACTAAGATTTAATTAACACTTGATCTATGGGAATATGAGTTAGAAAAAATGCTTCTCCTTCCGAATCTCGCCAAGCTTCTAAATAGGAATCAATCCCTCGTGGTTGGGGCAAGTTTTCAACATCTGCCAAATGCAAAGCCAAAGCCGATCGCATTTGCTCCGTTGTTTCTTCTAGAGTCACACCTGTTGCTACACACCCCAATACATCGGGTGAATAAGCTGAAAATCCCGTCTCACTTTTTTCGAGAACAATTAGATATTTGTCGATCATTTTAACCCTGCTTGTTTAAGAATACTAGCTAAAGTTCCTTTACGAACATCATCACTTAATTTGCCAGCAACAGTCACCTTTCACCTTTTTGTTGGATGCTCATATTGGCGATGACTACCGACTGTATTAACGAGAAACCAGCCATCTTTTTCTAATAATTTAATGACATCCCGAATCTTCGTAGTCATAAACTTACTCGATGTAACCAAAAAATTTCTTCTCGACTGACATTTTCATCATCAAGACCTTCTTCTATTGCTTTGGCTAGAACCATATCCTCTATCATTTCATAAATTACATCTGTTAAAGTTTCCCGTTTCTGCAATAATAACTCATGCAGAACCTCTTTAACAATAGGCTTGAGTGCTTGGGTTTGATCTTCTAACATTTTTCTCTCCTAATCAATCTTTTAGTTAATTTTAATAGTTGCTTTTTCTGTAACTCTTACCCCTGTTGTACCAACTTGTTCTGTTTTAGTCTTTGTTTTTCGTTTTACCGGTTGCTCAATTTCAGCATCTATTTCTCCCGCTTCCAAGTTATCTAAACCAATTTGGCTGATTCTCCCTGCTTAAATTTCCTGTCCCCAAATTCGTAACTCTTCAGCAAAAAGAGAATCTTCGTCTAAAATCACATCCAAATTTTTAGTGATAGTTTCAATGGCCGTAC
>NZ_JADEXI010000036.1:0-16754 GCF_015207185.1 Microcystis sp. LEGE 08355
ACTAATCCCAGATGGTCTAGATTTTTGACTTCAATTTCTGTTGATTGATTCATGGTCGAACAGCCCACTGCCTAAGTTTTCCAACAATTCCTATTTTTTCATAATTAGGGGTCTCAATATCCCCCTAACGGCCACCGAGAAAACCTTCACCAGCTAAGTATTTTTACTCAAGTCTCTGGAGGGGGACAGCTTATGTGACAGTTGAGGGTGCGGAATGTGGGTTACAGGTTGTTGCTTTGAACTTATCGCAAGCTTATCAAAATTTCTTTGAGAAACGAGCTAGACTACCAAGATTCAAATCTAAACATGGTAAACAATCAATTAGCTATCCAGCTAATATTAAATTTGAGGGAGATTATCTAAAGCTTCCTAAAATTGGATTGGTTTATTGTGTTCGTCACCGGGAGTTGGCTCTTCTGGTTTCTGTGTGGAAACGAGTTTTATACTGATAGAATATCCGCAAAATAGTCCTAAAAGTTCTGCCCGATAAGCACTTCAGGATTCCATAAGCAAAAATTATCACACAAAGTCGAGAAGAGCCGGGAGTGTTGAAGGAACGATAAAAACTGTAACCGTGTCAAGAAATCCCGATGATAAATACTACGCTTCTATTTTAGTTGATGACGGATTAGATTCCGTGACGACATCAACGGATGGAAAAGCGATAGTAATTGATTTAGGATTATAGCGTTTCTGATTCACAAGAGGTACATTCCATATCCTGAACAGCTTAATCAGCAAAGGTTTAAGTGTGCCGCACAGATGCGAGAACCGCTATAACTCATTTTTGTATTACCAGCAATGGCAGTAAATATGATAACCCTAAACATTTTGCTAAACATCAACGTAATCTAAAAAGGAAACAACAGAAGCTATCCCGTAAAAAGAAGGGAAGTAACAACCGTCAAAAATCTAGACTTAAAGTAGCTAAAGTCCATTCTAAAATATCAAGATGTCGTGAGGATTTTCTCCACAAACTATCCCGTAAGATAGTTAACTAAAACCAAGTTATTGCGGTAGAAAACCTCAATGTTAAAGGCGTGGTACGCAATCATAATTTAGCTAAGGCTATTAGTGATTGTGGTTGGGGAATGTTTTGTACAATGCTTAAATACAAGGCAGAATGGGAAGGAAAAACTTATACCGAAGTTGATAGGTTTTTCCCTAGTTCTAAAACTTGTAATGTCTGTCTAAATCAAGTGGGTAGTTTGCCGCTTGAGGTTAGAAATTGGACTTGTGTGCATTGTAAAACAACCCATGGCCGGGACATAAATGCGGCGATAAATATCAGAAATGAAGCCTTACGGATATTATCGTTAGGAAAAGCGCGATACTGCCTATAGAGGGGATGTAAGACCAAAAGCTGGGCGTAAGTCCATCTTGAGGCAATCCCCCGTGAAATAGGAAGCTCTCAACGACCTTGAGAGTAGTTCACCGGTAGAATTGGGAACTATAGAGATGAAACCCGAAAGGGTGAATCAAGTCCTTGTTTAGAGGGAAACCCCTGATAAATTTCAGATTGCGTTGGAGGCAAAAATGAGAGCAATTTCCGAGCATCCAGTCAAAGGGGACTATTATCGGGCATCTTTTGCCATTGTTGTTCTTGGCAGCCGAGCTAGGTAGGGAGTTATGAGCGAAATATTGCTGGTAGAAGACAGCCAAACGCAACGGGAACTGATCTGTGATCTACTCCGCAATAGCGGCATCAAGGTCACGATCGCCACGGATGGGGTAGAAGCCCTCGAACATATTCAGAGAGCCAATCCCGATCTCGTCCTCCTCGATATCGTCATGCCCCGCATGAATGGTTATGAGGTGTGTCGTCGTCTCAAGTCGGATCCAAAAACCAAAAATGTCCCGGTGGTCATTTGTTCCTTGAAAGGGGAAGTCTTTGATCGCTATTGGGCCATGAAAATCGGAGCCGATGCCTACATTGTCAAGCCCTTTGAACCGATTGAGTTCATTTATACCATTAAACAACTGTTGCGCCGATAAAATCGCCCTCACCAGAGACAGTGTATCTATGGTATAGGTCAAGACAGCTAAAAACGCCGCCCGAATTATTAGTTGCAAGAGAACTAAACTCATGCTTAAGAACGCCGATTTTTTTACTGGTAACGCCCAAGATATCGCCCCCGACAATCAGGAATTAGAAACTCCCGTCGGTGAACTGTACTTGCGATTTTATCTACCCTCTCAGGAGGAGTTTGCCCTTAGTGCCGTGAGCATTGGCGAGGTAATACAGCAGCCACTCGATCGCATTACCCCCATTCCCAATGCTTCACCCTTGCTTCTCGGCACGATCAATCTCCGGGGTCAAGTGATCTGGGTGGCGGATCTCGGGCAATTTTTGGGGGATAGCAGCCGCTTAAACACCGATCGAGCCGAAATTCCCATAATTGCAATCAAAGAAGAGGAAACGATCCTCGGTTTAGCGGTGGAACGTTTGGGAGATATGGAATGGCTCGACCCAGATAAACTAGGTAGTGCCGCCAGTATTCCCGCTCAGATCGCCCCCTATGTGCAGGGGGAGTGGATTCTGGGCCAAGAATCAAAAAAAACCTTAGGACTACTCGATCATCTGGCCATACTCCGTTCTGCCCGTTGGGCGGCTTAAAACCTGAAAAAAATAGCAGAATAGGATTTATAGGAATTCTTTCTTGAAACTACTAACTACTTCATTTAACTTTACTAGGGGAGGGGCAAATGCCGTCAGGGACAGAATACGCAAAACTCTATAGAAAGGCTAACACCGCCTATTGCCAGGGCAACCTTGAGGATGCCGCCGTCATTGTCAAAGAGATGATCAGCAAGTATCCCGAGGATGCCAATGTCATGCTTTTACAGGGTCACATTCATCTAGGACTACAACAATACAGATTGGCGGAGGAACGTTACGAAAAAGTGCTGCAATTGGCTAAAAATTCTCCCAATAGCTCCGATCTAGTCGATTATGCCCAGCGTGGTCTCGATCAGATTCGGCAATTGCGTTTTGAAGTCGAGGAGGGAGATTTTACGATCGCTGCTACGGAAAGCATTGCCTACAGCGAGGCAGCTTTCGATCTAGGTCAAGGTTTTAACCATTCTCGCTCCTGGAAGTCGCAAGGGGCTGACCCCGATGGACAAAATAAAGGGCTGGATTGGAATAGTAGTCTTTTCAATGAGGAGGATCCCAGCGAGCCTACGGTAAGTAAAGTCCATTCCTATGACGATGATTTTGAGGAATCGGAGGAAACCGCCTTTAGTGTCCTTACCCTGCCGGGCCCTGGCTCTCACGGTTCCCAGTGGTCTAGCGATTCGGCGGAGGGGGAAGCCCCTTTCCCCTTTTTAGAAGCGGCGGAGATTGACTCGCTGGAGGAAGGGTGGGACGGTGAGTTAGGGTCAACGGGAGAAGCCACTTTTATGGTTTCCTCTGCTCTGGGGGGAAATCCCCTCACCGGTAGAGATCAGGAGTTATCCTATAGGGATACCCTAGAAGAAAGCACTTTTGCCATTGACCCGGAATCGACCCACCCACAAGGGGCAAAAACTGGCCCTAATCAGGGCAGAGTCACTCAAAAAAGAGACGAGGAAGACGAAACCGGAGATTTTGGGGAACCAGAACTCAATGATGAGGATTTAGACGGTTTTTCCCCACTGGCTCTGACGGATACGGTTCAAGGACTGGGGGACTGGGAGCTATTTACCCCTTCGGGGGGGGAAGCTTTAAGTGGTGGTTTTCTCCCCGAACCCGGTGCGCGCCTTAATGCCAGTTCTGGTGTGGGAGAGCCTAGTTTTAATCCTTCTCGTCTAAAAACCCCCAATGACAAAAGAGATAGTCATCTTACCCATGCTTCCGAGTGCTTGCTCAAGCCAGTGGTGGAAGTCAATCCGGGCAAATTAGGCTTTTTTGTCAACGCTTCTTTAGGCAAAAAACAACTAATCCTAGCGGCTTTAGCGGGTATTGCCCCTGTGATCATAATTTTTGCCGTTAGTACCACCTCTTGGCTTTCTACGCTCTTGGCTGCCAAACCAGCCCCGAATAGCCAGGCAAAAACCGAAAAGGTTGCCCCCAAACCGGCCCCGAAACCGCCAGCCTCAGCCAGTCTTTCCCCCTTCAGTCAACCGGTACTAACCATGATGTTATTAACTGGATTGGGAACCTTTGCCCTGACTTGGCTAGGTTTACAGTTGCTAATTAGTCAGATTAAGGGCAGTCTCAACGATCTGCAAAGCCAATTCGATCATCTCTCGGAAGGTAATTTTAACGCTAAAGCGACGATCTACTCGGAAGATGAATTCGGTCAACTGGCCAATCGTTTCAATCAGATGGCTCGGGTGGTGGTAACTACCACCACGGAAGCCCAACGCCGCGCCGCCGAAACGGAACGGGAACGGGAAGACTTACAACGGCAAGTGATTCGACTTCTCGATGATGTGGAAGGAGCGGCTCGGGGAGATCTGACCGTGGAAGCGGAGGTAAGCGCCGATGTTTTAGGGGCGGTGGCCGATGCTTTTAATTTGACTATCCAAAACCTGCGCGAAATTGTCCGACAGGTGAAAAAAGCGGCAAAACAGGTGAATCAAGGCAGTACCAATAGTGAATCTTTCGCCCGCAATCAGTCTAGCGATGCCCTGCGGATGGCGGAGGAATTGGCCGTCACCCTTAATTCGGTACAGATGATGACCGACTCAATTCAACGGGTGGCGGAAAACGCCAGAGAAGCCGAAGAAGTCGCCCGCACTTCCTCGATTACCGCCCTGAAGGGGGGCGATTCCGTGGAAAGAACCGTGGCGGGAATTCTGCAAATCCGCGAGACCGTATCAGAAACGGCGCGAAAAGTCAAGCGTTTGGCGGAAGCTTCCCAGGAAATCTCGAAAATTGTCGCGGTAGTCTCTCAGATTGCCTCGCGGACCAATTTATTGGCTCTTAATGCCTCGATTCAAGCGGCGCGAGCAGGAGAGGCGGGCCGCGGTTTTGCGGTTGTGGCCGATGAGGTGCGTCAGTTGGCCGATAGAGCTGCTAAATCGCTTAAGGAAATTGAACAGATCGTTTTACATATCCAATCGGAAACGGGTTCGGTAATGATGGCGATGGAGGAAGGGATTCAACAGGTTATCGATGTCACCGAGCGCTCGGAACAGGCGAAGAAGTCCCTAGAAGATATTATCCAAGTTTCTAACCGCATCGATACCCTGGTGCGATCGATTACCGCCGATACGGTTAAACAACGGGAAAATTCCCTCAATGTCGCCCAAGTTATGCAGTCGGTGGAGTTAACCGCTCAGGAAACTTCCCAAGAATCCCAACGGGTGGCGGGTTCTCTGCAAAAATTGGTGAGCATCTCCCGGGAGCTGCTTTCTTCGGTAGAACGGTTTAAGGTAGACTCAGAGGATGATCGATAATCGGTGAGCGCTAATCAGTGGGTTATTGATTGGCCGCTATCCCTCAAGATTGACCGCTAGAGTGAGTAAAGTTATGCCTAAACTTAGTCTCTGCATGATTGTCAAAAATGAAGCCGAAAATCTCCGGCGCTGTTTGGATAGCGTCAAAGAGGTGGTGGATGAGATGATCGTTATGGATACGGGTTCGACCGATGATACGATTGCTATTGCTCAAAGTTACGGTGCCATAGTTCCTAGCTACGATTGGCGGGGTAATTTTTCCGATGCCAGAAATGAGGCTTTAAAATATGTTACTGGCGATTGGATTTTAGTCCTTGATGCTGATGAGGAATTAAATGCCGCTATCGTACCGAAAATGCGTCGGGCAATGGAAAAAGAGGAAAATTTAGTGATTAATTTAATCCGCCATGAAATCGGAGCCGTACAATCACCTTATTCTCTAATTTCGCGGCTATTTCGCCGACATCCTCAGGTCACTTTTACCCGACCCTATCACTCAATTGTTGATGATAATGTGGCCATTTTATTAAAAAAAGAACCTGGTTGGAAAATAGTTGAACTGCCAGAAATTGCTATCTTTCACTACGGTTACACCGTCGATAAAATAGCCAGCTTAGATAAGTTTGAACGGGCAAGAAAAGCGATGGAGGGTTTTTATCAGCAACATCCTCACGATCCCTATGTGTGTAGTAAATTGGGAGGGTTATATCTAAAGATTGGCAGGGATAAAGAGGGTTTTAAGCTGCTCAAACACGGTTTAAAATGCCACGGTTCTAATCCACATATTTTATACGAGTTATATTATCATCTCGCTAATTATTATTATTCAGTGGAGGAATTTAAGCAAGCAGCCGATAATTTTATTAAAGCGATTAAGCAGCCAATTTTAGATAAATTAAAACTTGGTGCTTATAATAATTTAGGTGGGTTATTGTACGAAGCAGGAAAATACGAAACTGCCTTATCTGTCTTTGAGAAAACCGTAGAAATTGATCCTAGCTATGCCGATGGTTACTATAATTTAGGACTGGTTCTCAAACAACTGCATCGGCTACCAGAATCGATTAAAGCTTATAAAAAAGCTCTCAAGTTAAACCCCGATAATCCCACTATTTACCAAAATCTAGGGGTGGCTTATATAGCTTTCGGTAGTTATAATGAGGCGATCGAGATTTGGCAAAAAGGCCTACAATTATTGAAAGATCAGGGTAATGTCTCTCGCGCTGAAATGCTGCAAGAAACCCTAGAAGCTCTGGGAGCAAGTGTATTGAGGGATGAACAGTAACTGTTCACCGTTGTGGGCAAGATTGGGAGCAGCCATTGTACTAAAATTGCCAGCAGTTTAAATGCAGTACATCTGATTGCTAAAACCCTGTCTAGTCAACTCCTGTGAGGATTTTTCCGAATTAATTCTTAATAGGATTATCGAGGAGTTAGACGCTGAAGACTCAGGGGTTTTGATAGAAATCATCAAGAGATAATTGCTCGCCGTGTAATTGACCTTGACAAGAAATGCTATAATTTCCTAGCAAGGGGGGAAATTAATCCCTCTCGGTGTTGCCATCGCACAATTTTGTCGGTTGCTGGTTCTCGTCAGCTTGTCTGTCAAATATACCAATTCCAGTTTGAATCGCTGCCGTTATTTCAAGATTCAATGTTTCTGGCTGCAACGGAACTGAAAAATCAAATAATCTATTCCATCAAATCTTCTTACCTTGGACAAAAATAATGAAATTCGAGGAAATCCAAGAGATTCTTAATGGGCAACTGCTCAAGCTTGAGAATCGCTGTCTCAATGACACAGAACAATTATTATTGCGAGGACTTTGGCAGAAAAAGAACTATCAAGAAATTGCCCAAGAAAATGGTTATAGTAGCAGCTATCTTGCCAATGTAGTTGCCCCAGGACTCTATTATAGAGTCTCACAACTGATCGGAGAAACGATCAATAAAAAAAATTTTTTATCTAGACTACAATCTCATTTTACCAACTCTAAATCGCCTCAGTATCACAGTAGGGAATATCCCAAAAATGAGCGGCCAGAATACCCCGATGCTCCTGTTCTCTATAATTCCCCTTACTATCTGAAACAAACAAACCTTGAAGCAAAAATTATCGAGGAAATCGACCGCTCTGGGGCGTTAGTACGCATTAAAGCTCCTAACAAATGGGGAAAAACGTCTTTATTATTAACAATTTTAGAGGCTTGTCAACAAGAATTAGATTATCGAATTGTTAGGTTAGATTTACAAAAAGCAGACCGAGACGTCATCGCAAATTTTAACAAGTTCTTACGCTGGATTTGCCGTAATTGCGCTCGGCAGTTGAATTTAGAAGCCAAATTAGATGATTATTGGGATGAAGATATAGGAATTAAAATGAGTTGGACAATTTATTTTGAAGAGTATATTTTACGAGAGATAAAACAGCCACTGGTATTAGCTTTAGATGAAGTGCATCGAGTCTTTGAACATCCAAAAGTAGCGGAAGATTTTTTACCTTTAATCAGAGCTTGTTATGAAGAATCTAAGCGATCTCCCCTGTGGCAGAAATTACGTTTAATTATTGTTCAATCCACAGAATCTTATGTTTCTCTGCGATTAGAACAGTCTCCTTTTAATGTGGGATTACCCATAGAGTTACAGGGTTTTGATCAAGAACAAGTGGCAGAATTGGCAAAAAAATATCAATTAAATGAATTAGCAATCAACGAAATTCAACAGTTGATCGACTTAGTGGGGGGACATCCTGCCTTGATTCATTTAGCGATTTATCATCTTATCCAAGAGCGAATCACGATGCCAGATTTAATCAAATCAGCAACTACATTAACGGGGATTTATTCCTCTCATTTACAGCTTCACTGGGTCACTTTACAAAAACAACCCGAACTTGCCGATGTTTTTCAACAGATTTGTCAAGGTAATCAACCAATAATAGTCGATCCAATTATTGCTTATAAACTTAATAGTATGGGTTTAATTAAACTCAGAGAAAATAAAGCAATTGTCAGTTGTCAGTTGTATCAAAAGTACTTTATAAGTCAATATACTGGTTCGGTATAAATAAATTTTTGAACCATGGTATTAAGACAGCGATCGCTCAAGCCAATCATTATTAAATATCGTCTGATAAATCCGATTATGAACGTCCATTTTCCCGTGACGCTTTACCACTAATCCAGATAAAAATAACTCAGGTAAATAGGGATTGTTATCAATCTGTATTGCTTCTTGATGCAGGATTTGTCGATACAAGGTTAATAACTGGGGTCGGTTTGGACTTTGAAGAATGCGATCTTGAATGGTTTTTAAATGTTCGGGTTGATCCTGCATCTCCCAATCTTGAATAATTTTTTCTGCTACTAAGTTGGCCAACCATTGTTCTTCTTGATTAGAGGGGATTGGTTGCTCACTATCCCGCATCAGTTGACAGAGTTTTTGAGTTAAGAAAGGTTGTCCTCCCGTCCAGCTTAAGACTTGTTTGAGCATGGTCTGAAGATTACTGACTTTTTCTGTTAACCCATATAATAAAGGTTGGGCTTCGTGTTCTTTAAAACTTGCTAATTCAATAGCGTTACCAATATTAAAAGGTGTTTTCTGGGGGTCAGTAATTAAAGCTGAAGGTGTGGCAGCACCAAAAAAGGCGAAAGTTAGCTCTTGAGATTGAGGTTGAATCGCTCTCTGGTTATAAAAAGAACGAATTAAAGCAAAAAAGTCAGAGACATCAAAATTTAACCCTAGAATGCTATCAATTTCATCAATAAATATCACAGTCAATTGTTTAGATTTCCGCTGATTAAAATCGTCATTAACTAGAAGAAACTCTTCCATAAATTCTCCTAATCGTTGTACAGGAGGCAGGTCTAATTGTTCACTCCACCAAGCTTTAAAAGTTTTCAATTGTTTGATTAATCCAAAACTGCGGAGCAGATCAACTGCTAATCCTTTATACCATTGTTCGGGGGTAATATTATCTGTTCCTAGCCGAGTTAAGTCAATTACTGCACATCTAATTCCCTCCTTTTGTAATTGGCTAATCATCCGTACCATTAAGCTAGATTTTCCCATTTGACGTGCATTTAAAACATAGCAAAATAGACCTTGTTTGAGAGCTTTATAAAGATTGCGATCGGCTTGTCGAACCACATAATTCGGCGCATCCATCGGTAAACTTCCCCCCACTTGATAGACAAATTGGGGGGGGTGTTCAGCACTTTTAAGTAGGTCATTTTCAAAGATAAGTTCTGCTTGAGTTGCTTTCAGTACCTCTAAAGTATTTGTGAGTTCTTTAGTGCGTTCTTGCACTCTTTGTTCTAAGGTTTGATAGAGTCTTGAGTTATCAATAGAGATAGCAGCTTGAGCTGCTAGAGTATTTAATAGTTCAACTCTTTCTGAGGTAAATGCGCTAGTTGTTAAATTATTTTCTAAATAAACAATTCCTTTTAATTGGCCTTGATTGAGTAAAGGAGTACAAAGAATGGATTTAGTTTGTTTAGCCACAATATAATAATCATTGGTAAATTGACCTTCAGAAGTTGCATCATTTAAAACGATAGTTTCTTTTGTCCGAGCGACATAATTAATAATGCTAGTGGGTAAAATGGGAATTGAGTTATCATGGTCGATAGATTCTAGGGGAATTGACTCTAGGATATTAACCGTTCCCTTATCAATTGTTCCTTGAGCTTCAATGACCCAATTTCCTTGCTGTTCTAAAATCAGACAACCTTTCTGCGCTCCTGCATTTTCAATGACAATTTTGATTAAGTTTTGCAGAAGATTTTCTAGTTTAATTTCTCCAGAAATTGCTTGCGAGGCTTTGAGAATAGTGGTTAAATCAAGAACTGCTCCATCATTACCAGTAGCTGAAATAGTGGTACTCAGTACTTTAGATTTGTTTTGATTGCTGATGCCTAATAAATATTGAGGGTATTCTTCTTCTAATTGTTTAACTTTGGCTTTTGCGCCCCAACGAGTGTAACAATGATAGGCATTTCTTAAATAAAATTTCCCGATTTCTTCTCTACCTAAAGTAAAATAAAATTCAGAGGCACGTTCATAAGCTAAAGCCTCTTCATGGATAAATTCATATTTCTTGGCTCCTTGAATTGCTTTTTCATAAAATTCTTGAGCTTTCCAGTTTTGACCCAAGACTCTAGCTTTTTCTGCTTCGACTAAACAATATTTATGTTGAAAGTTTTCAGGACAGTGACTAGCATAATTCTTCAGGTGGTTTAAATTTCTATTAATTTGTTTTAATAATTCTTTTTGTTGTTCTCTATTACAACTAGGATAATAGGCAAGATGAGAAAGGGAGAAGAAAAAAATATGGTGTGGTTTGCCGATAAAGCCGACAATCGCTATCACATACTTATCTGCATACTGACTATTATTAAAAGCCTCGACATAATCTTTTAAAAAATAATTAATAAACATTTTGCCAAAATAGTAAATAAACAACAACCATTGATGATTATTTTTGGTAAAATCTTCTATATAATGTGCTTCTTGATCTTGGGATTGACCAATTAAAATAAAATATTTAGGTCGATCAATACCGATCAAATTAACAACCATATTGCTGCATATTTCTGTATAGTTACGAGAATAATCAAGGTTGAGAGATTGAATTAATTGGCTACATTTGTAATAATCTTGCTCTAATTCTTTTAGATTACATCCTCCGAAAAATTTGATTAAGCAATAATCTAAAGCCAGGTAAGAAACATATTCATTATTCCCCACATTGACAAGTTTTTGTAAACTATTCAGTAATTTTTCTAAGATTATTTTTTGATTAATATGCTCTTTCCAATACATAATACAGCCATAATACTCATGAATAATAAAAGCCTCTATTTGCGTGATATTATCCTTTTCTAAGAGTGCCATAGATAGTTGGCCAAACTGATAACCAAAATCTAAGTCTTCTATAATTCCACATAAAAGCACTCCATAGAGACTATAAGTAGCGGCCGCCTGAGGGGGATTGTTATAATTAAGGCAAAAATTAAGCTGAATTAATACAACTTCAACAAATAATGCAAAATTTGTTGTCGCTAAAGCAGTTGTCATCTTTTGCATTACTGAAATAGCGGCAAGTTTATAAGGATCGGTCATTTTCGGTAAGTAAACTAAGTCTTCAACTTTTTTATCTTGTAATAGTAATTTCAAGGATTTGGTTTGTTGCTTAATTTTATTTTTGATTTTTCTCTCAGTGACACCTTTTTGATTTTGATCAATCTTGATTCCCAATTTTTCTAAAGCAATAAGTGCGACATTAATAGCTATATCTGGCCGAAATTGAGCGTAATAGGACAAGATTTCTAGTTCATAAATTTTTACTCTATCAAGAATGTTAGTCACTTTTTCTAAAACATCTGTAGATAGCTCTTTCATGCGCTCCCACTGTGTATTCTGGTAGAGAGTTTCTAACAATTCTATCTGAATTTCTAACGTTAACTGATATTGATTTTTCCAGCTATTATTCCCTAACAACGCTAAACTTTCTTCTAAAAATATTAAGGCAACTCCATAAGCAGTTGAAGCTTTTGCTTTTTTCGATGCTTGAAGATTTAATTGAGCTAACTCATTTTTTTCTGATTGTTTAGTGATTAAAGTAGCTCCCTTATTAAAGTGATTAACAATATCAAAAAGGTGATTGTGTAAATCATCTTTTTGAATATTTTTGAGGAGGAGACGGCCAATCTCTAGATGAACTTCTCTTTTTTCTTCCTCTGATATAAGAGAATAAGAAGCTTGTTGTACTCGATCATGTAAAAATTTATAACAGACAGATAAAGAATTTTCAGCACGGTTGTTTGATAATTCTTCTAAATCTAACAGCAAAGGAACTTTATAGTTATTGTCTAGGGGAATAATCAAACCCATATCAAGAGCAGACTGTAATTCTCTAGCCGTGATAATTTGAGATTTCTGGTTGAGCAGAGCCAGAATTTTTAAGTTAAATTCATGGCCAATACAAGCAGCTAATTTGAGAACCTGTTGAGTTTTATCATCTATTTTTTTTATTTTATTGACCATCAATTCAATGACGTTATCAGTGATAGAGACCTTTTCAATTTGTTTTATATCCCATTGCCAATAACCTTGGGGATTATCTTCTGAGTTTAAAAAAGATTGACCGATGTTAAGTCTTAATAACTTTTCTTGGTATAAATAATAGAGAAGTTGACTGAGGAAAAAAGGATTTCCATTGGTTTTTTTGAAAACTAATTGAGCTAAAGGTTTTGTCAATTCTGTTGAACAAATCAGGGTATCAGCAATTAATTGATTAACATGATTTATTTTTAGGGGTTTAAGGATAATTTGGTTAATTGTGACTTTTGCTTGCTGAATTTTTTCTAAGGTGCGTCTTAGTGGATGAGTTGAACTGACTTCATTATCTCGATAAGCCCCTATCAAGAGACAATATTGAAGCTCTGGATCTGAAATTAATTGTTCAATTAAATTCAAAGAAGGTAAATCTGCCCATTGTAAATCATCAATAAAAATAACTAATGGATGCTCTTTTGTTAAAAAGACATTCATAAATCTTTTAAAGACTCTATGAAATCGATTTTGATTTTCAGTTTTACTAAGTGTTTCAACGGGATGCTGTTGTCCAATGATTTTGGCAACTTCGGGGATTATATCAATAATAATTTGTCCATTGCCATCTAAAGCTTCTAACAATTTTGTTTTCCAGTTTTGTAGAATAACTTCCGGTTCACTCAAAACTGTATATATTAAGTTTTGAAAAGCTTTAGCAATGGCTGAATAAGGTATGTCTCCCTGTAATTGCTCAAATTTACCCCGAATAAACTGGCCTTTTTGTTCTGTAATCGGTTTGTGAATTTCACTGACTAAAGCAGTCTTGCCAATACCTGAATAACCGGAAATGAGAATTATTTCTTTTGTTCCCTGAATAACTCGCTCAAATGTTGTCAACAGTTGAGTAATTTCTTGTTCTCGACCATAAAGTTTTTGGGGAATCTGAAACTTTTCAAAAATATCCAGTTTTCCGAGAGAAAAGGGCAATATTTGTCCTTGAGACTGTAATTGGTTCAAGCAGGTTTCTAAATCTGCTTTGATTCCCCAAGCACTTTGATATCTTTCTTCTGGGGGTTTCGCTAATAATTTGATAACTATATTAGAAATTGCTAAGGGAATATCTGAGGTGATTTCATGAGGAGGTAAGGGATGTTGTGCGATATGACAATGAACTAACTCCATCGGATCAGTTGTTTCAAATGGACGTTTATTAGTTAAAAGTTCATAAAAAGTTACCCCCAGACTATAAAAATCACTCCGATAATCGAGTTTTCGATTCATTCTTCCAGTTTGTTCTGGGGCAATATAAGCTAATGTTCCTTCTAATTGATAGGGAGAACAAAAGGTTTGAGTTTCTTGAGATAAATGGGTAGCAATTCCAAAATCAATAATTTTAAGTTTTTGAGTTTGCCGATTATAAACAATGTTAGATGGATTAATATCTTTGTGAATAATATTAGCGTTATGAATGGCCGCTAATCCCTCTGTTATCTGAATGGCAATGATTAAAAATTCTTCTGGGCTTAATTGACTTTGAGATAATAATAAATCTAAAGATTGCCCACCAAAATCTTCCAAAAACATGACTAAACTATTCTCATGTCTTTGTAAATCATAGGACTTAATGGTACTATCTACCTTGAGAGAGGAAGTAATTTCATATTCCTGTTTGTAGCGTGTAAGGTCTGAAACACTTGGATAATTTTCTTTAAGAATTTTCAGAATAGTAGGTTGATTATCTGGCTGTGTAGTTCCTCGATAAACCAACGTTTTGTTACTTTCATATATTTTTTCAAGGATCTGATAGTTAGTCATCATAATATTTTAACCCAGTAAGCCATAGTATAAGCCCATGTTTAAAGTTTAACACTTATTCTATGGCTAGGCCAGGTCTTGTGATGGGTATTTAATTAGGTACAAGTTGTTGGAAGATAAGGAACTGGTGGAAATGGATCCGTAATTACTTGGTTTGGATCACTCATATTTACGGGGCTTTTTAACCATTTTTCCAGTTCTTCCGGGGGATTATCTAAATCAATATTCTCGGCACTGGGTTTAGGAGGATAGGGCAGTACCATGATAAAGTAAGGTCCTTCTTGTTCAACAGAAGGTTGAGGAATTTCTTGGAGACTCCCTTCAAAGGTATCCCATTTGACTTGAATGAGATAATAATCGATTTCTTCCTGATCAAAAATTGCTCCAAAACTATTATCTGGAAACCAAGGTTCTAACAAATCTCCTTTTTTTCCTGTCAGTAAATCTACCATATATATATAGGTCGGACTTTGGCGTTCAAAATCATTGCTTTTGAAGTCGAGAAATATCTGCCGTATTTGTCGAGCCTTTTCATGTTCTAGCCAAGAAATAGCTACGAGTTGAGCCAATTTTTTGCACTGTTTGATGATTCGATTATAATAGCTATGTGTAGTCTTTAACCCATCTGAATCTGACGCACGGGAAGCTTTAAAAGCTTTATTGGTATCGGTACTAACAACAAAGCTGTTTAATTGCTTGATACTTTGAGATGTAATCATGAGCAGAAACTCCTTTGATTTGAAGATTTGTGGAAAAAATAGAGACGCTAAATGATGGCTAAACTCTGTAAAAAAAATTTCGTTAAGAGGCTAAACCATAAAATCGTTGAGGATTTTCCCAAACGATTTTTTTAACGATCTCCTGAGATAAGTTGTCTTCAAGTCCTATAACTTTTTCTACCCCATCAGCCTGATGATCCATGTGAGGATAATCAGACCCAAAGATTAAGTTATCAGAACCGATAAAATCAATGACCTGAGCCAAACAGGGTTCAGAGGGTTCCACTGCAATGTAACACTGACGGCGAAAATACTCCGATGGTAGTAATTTTACCCGATCTTGGACTTCCCAATGTAAATTTTTGTATTCTTCGTCAAGCTTCCATAACCAATAGGGAAGCCAACCACACCCGGACTCTAGAAACGCCACTCTCAGCCTCCGATGACGTTCTAACACCCCCCCTTCAATTAAGGCTAACAGTGCCATCATTTGTTCCATCGGGTGAGAACAAGCATGAAGCGCAAACCGACTATTAAATCGCTCTGCACCAGTGGTGGGTAAGCGGCTATGAGTGCCTTCATGAATTCCTACAGCCATGTCCAAATCCTCGCAGGCCGCCCAAAAGGGTTCATAGGCTCGATCACTCAAAATTCTGCCTTTAACGGGGTTAGGGCGCAAAAAAACCGCTTTCCAGCCCACGTTTGCGCTGCGGTGTAGCTCTTTGACCATATCTTCGGGATCATGTTGATTGACTGCGGCGACTCCTTTCAGTCTGGCCGGGTCATAGCTACAATATTCTTCAGACAACCATCTATTATAGGCACGGACAAAAGCCCCCATCACTTCGGCGGGTAGGCTATCAATGGCAAATAACCACAGTCCATAGGTAGGATAAATAAAGGCCCTATCTACCCCCATTTGTACCATTGCTTGAACATGGGACTCTGGGTTATAGCGATTGAGATAAGCGTGGGGATGAGCTTGCCTCATCTGCTTATTCCCTTCTGCTTGGACTTGTGGGGAGATTTTTTGACTAATCGGTTCTCCTTTGATTTTCATGTCAGCAGAAGGAGCAAATTCCCTAAATTTAGGTTCTAGGTATTGGCCCCACATTGCGGGGGGTTCAATGACATGGGAATCAGCATCAATAATTTTGTACCCGTTGAGCATAGAGGTTTTTTGGCAATTTTCTACCTAAATTATATTTGATTGGGAAAAAGCGATCGCTTTTTTGCTGCTTTTTTTTCATCCCCTAAAACTCCATGGATTGATTGGGTTAAACTTGATACAACACTTTATTAAACTTAACGAATGGAAGCGATTGAATTTAAAATGATTCTTCATCATGGCACAGTTGTCATTCCCCCTGAATATTCCTCTAAGTGTGAAGGTAAGGCGATTCCTGCGATACTTTGCGGGGTGAAGTCATTCCCTTGATTTCCCCTCGTCGTGCTGCAAAACAAGAGAGAAAAACTTATGAGAAAGGAATATGATTTTTCTAAAGGAAAACGAGGGGCGCTCATTTCCTCTCAGGGAAAAACACGCATTACCATTTATCTAGATGATGAGATTCTAGCTTATTTTCGAGAACAGGCTGAAACCGCAGGAATGGGTTATCAAACCCTAATTAATGAGGCTTTAAAACAATAGCTCTCTTGCATAAGTCTAGACAAAATAGGATAAAATAGTCCAAGAGTTAAGATTGAAAGATGACTTACGAACAAGTAAAAACTTTAAAGCCAACAGAGTTCAAACGCTTGTGTGGCGTGTATCCAGAT
>NZ_JADEXI010000037.1:0-16748 GCF_015207185.1 Microcystis sp. LEGE 08355
GATATTATCAAACCCTGAGAGCTGCCGATCTAGCCACGAGCTATCCCCAAGTTATCCAAAGTTTGCAACCGTCAGATCTCCAGCGTCTGGCTCGTCAGTATCTCTCCCCGGAGCGATATGCTATTACAATAATGCAACCCTGTGAATAAACGATGTCCGCTTCCCCCATTCACCGCTTAACCTTAGAAAATGGCATCACCCTTTTAGTGGTGGAAAATACGGCCGTGGAGTTAGTTGCAGGGAGGATTTTTCTCAAAAATGCGGGTACTCGTTGGGAAAAAACCGAAAAAGCGGGTTTATTTCGTCTGTTGGCCGTGCTGCTCACCAAAGGTACAGAAAAGTTATCTTCCCTAGAAATTGCCGATCGCGTTGAGTCCACGGGTGCCGGTTTAAGTGCGGACACAGGGACCGATTATTTTGTGGTTAGTTTAAAGACCGTTACCAAGGATTTTTTAGATATATTGCGTCTAGCAGCGGAAATTGTTCGTTTTCCCAGTTTTCCACCCCCAGAAATCGAATTAGAGAAAAATCTCACCCGTCAAAGCATTCGCTCTCAATTGGAACAGCCTTTTAATGTAGCTTTTAATCAATTACGCGCCGCTATGTACCCAGATCATCCCTATGGTATGTCTTTATTGGGTACGGAGGCAACGGTTTCGCAATTGCAACGGGAGGATCTGCTGGCCTATCATAGTCGCTTTTTCCGTCCCGATAACCTCGTGATTAGTCTTTCTGGCCGTATTACCCTAGAGCAAGCAGTAAAAGCAGTGACGGAAATTTTTGGCAGTTGGTCAATTCCCGATCTTCCTTTATCTAGTTTACCCCCGGCCGCTTTTGATTTTCAGCCCACCTGTTTAACTACCGTCCAAGCTAGTCAACAGGCGATCGTTATGTTAGGATACCCCGGGTCTTCTGTACAAGAGGATGATTATGCCGTTTTAAAATTGTTGAGTACCTATCTGGGGAATGGGTTATCTAGTCGTTTATTCGTGGAATTGCGAGAAAAACGGGGATTAGCCTACGATGTTTCCGCTTTTTATCCCACCCGTCTCGATTCTTCCCAATTTGTCATTTATATGGGAACTGCACCCCAAAACACAGCGATCGCCATGGCGGGATTGCGTCAGGAAGCAGAAAGGTTATATAAAGTAACTTTGAGTGAGGAGGAGTTACAGTCAGCTAAAAATAAGTTATTGGGTCAATATGCTCTCGGTAAACAAACTAACGCCGAAATCGCTCAGTTATACGGTTGGTATGAAAGCTTAGGTTTGGGGATTGAATTTGATCGCACTTTCCTGGATTCTATTAATCAGATTACTCCCGAACAAGCGCGATCGGTAGCCAGTAAATATTTTCAAAATCCTTACATTTCCCTAGTCGGTCCAGAAAATGCGATCGCTGAAATTCTCTAGTAAGAGCAAAAAGCGGCAATAAAAACTATTGCCGCTCCTATTTTTGATTAACTCCCCGGGTGGGATTCGAACCTACGACCAATCGGTTAACAGCCGACCGCTCTACCACTGAGCTACCGAGGAAGGCTACTCACAATTAATAATTATAATCATAAGTCCCTCAATAATGCAAGTGTTTTCTGGATTTTTTCTCAAAAAAATTTCCGGTGCTGGTAGCGGTGGGCAGAGAATCAACTATTGTGGAGATAAGGACACCATTAAGTCTAGTCTATGCTTGCTCATCACCGCCGTCCCGTTTCCTTCTGTCTGCTCTCGACAGATCTACCCATCCTCTCCACTTTAGACACTGCCGCTACCCTCTACCAAAAGGATCGCCACCGGTTTCATCTTCTCCTCAATCAACCCCCGGTGGCTCTCGCGGAAATAGAGACACTCAAACCCGAAAATAATCAAAATAAATTAATTTGGCTAGAAATTTCAGCCAATCGGGTAATTATGACCATGCAGGGCCAGGGAAAATTCGCCTATCGCCATTTTTGGGAGCAAGGGGTTTTTGGTGTCAGTCGCTACTGGTTAAATGCCGAAAGTCCTCAACCGGGTTACGCTTTTCGCCTCCGCAACTATACCCGTAGTCTCACATTAGAGGGGAATAATTTCCCCGAATATTTGCGTCTAGAGTACGAATTATGGTCAGATAACCTGATTTTAGGTCATTATGTCCTTCATTTGCAGGTACACCAATAAATAGGGATGGCTGAATAGAGCTAAGTAGCTGGTTATAATTAAATTAAAAATGGATTTTAGGTTTGATCCCCCCTGCCCCCCTTGATAAGGGGGGTGCCGATAGGCGGGGGGATCTGAAAGTTTTTAATACCTATCTACTTAAAAATCTTGTGGGATAAGACTTTTAGGCTTTTTGTCCTCAAAAAGTGCCAGCCGGTGGCAAAATTAGGCACTTTTTCCCCGAAAATTAGGTAATTGTGGGGTGGATTGAAGAATTAGTGCTACACTTCCCGAAAAGTCTATTTTATTTGAGCTTGTTGTTAGGAATCCACTTAAAAGAGGTTGTTTAATCTGGCTAATATGCTCTTGGGTATGATATGGGAAAAAGTTCCAGCGATTGCGCTAAAATGGGGGAATATGCCGCAAGTTTCCACCTATCGTTACCATCAGGACTGTTAGACAGAAAGTTTCTGTATAATATGTAGTTATACATACATTACCCGTAGCAGAAAGCAGAAAGTTTAAGTAAGGAGAAGATATATTATGTCTAAAAAAAATCAATCGAAAAGATTAACGAATCAACATAAAGAGTCTAAAGGTGTAGCTGGTATATTTGGGGCTGAAGCAAAATCACACGAAACAATAGTTGGAGAAATTTCACATCTTGTTATTGACCAACTTAAAAAGTAGTTTCCTCAATTATCTTTTCAATACAAAAGAAGTATAAAAAAATAAGAAATAAACGAAACATTAAAGAAAGTTGACCCAGAATTAGGGCAAACCCTTTTTGTATCAGATTCAAGTATTAGACCTGATGGTGGAATAATAGAAGTAAAAGACGATAACGGTAATTGGAGAATCGTTTTAGTCTCGGAAGCTAAACGTCAAGGAAAAGACATGGAAAATATCAAAAACGGTAAACTGGTAGGTAAGAATAATAATCAAGACTTGATGGCTGCTGGTAATGCAATAGAAAGGTCGCATAAAAACATATCTGAAATCGCTAATTTGATGTTCTCTGAATCTCATTTTCCTTATGTCTTATTTCTTGAAGGCTCAAATTTTTTAACAGAAAATATTTCAATTAAAACACCCGATGGAAGGGTTGTAACGCTCGAATATAATTCAGGAACGTTAAATAGATTAGATCGATTAACTTCTGCAAATTATGGAATGCCAATTAATACCAATTTGTGTAAGAATAAGTTTGTCAAACATAAAGATAAAACCATAATGCTTCAAGCAACTTCTATATACACACAAGGGAATGGAGAAAAATGGGATATCAAAAAAATGTTTGATATTATGCTTGAAATTTCTAAAACCTCTCTTCAAGTATTAGGCAGTGAAATATTTAATCAGATAACCAAAAGTAAATAACTAAAAACAAAACATTTATTAAATCAAAAAAGGTTGAACATGGTAAGAAATGCGACAAATAAATTATTGCAAAATGCTAAAAAACTAAAAAGTGACGAGTTTTATACGCAACTTTCAGATATAGAAAGTGAGTTGCAACATTATAAAAGTCATTTTGAAAATAAAGTAGTTTATTGCAATTGCGATGACCCCCGAATTAGTAACTTTTTTAAGTATTTTGCTGCAAACTTCAAAAAGTTAGGTCTAAAAAAAATAATAACATCTTGTTATCGAGAACAAGGGAGAGATTTATTTAATACAGAAGAAGATGAAAAGGGTTTTTTCTTTGAATATACAGGTACAGAGAGAGAAAAAAATAAACCTATTTCCACTGACATTGTTTACTTTAATGGCGATGGGGATTTTCGTAGTCCTGAAAGTATTGAACTATTAAAAAAGTCTGATATTGTTGTTACTAATCCGCCATTTTCATTATTCAGAGAATATGTAGCTCAATTAGTTAAATATGACAAAAAGTTTTTGATAATTGGCAATATTAATGCAATAACCTACAAAGAAAATTTCAAACTAATTAAAGAAAACAAAGCCTGGTTAGGAATAAATCTTGGTAGAGGAATTTCTGGTTTCATTGTTCCCGAACAATATCAACTTTATGGAACAGAGGCTCGTATTGACAATTCTGGAAATAGGATAGTTTCTCCAAATAATTGTTTATGGTTAACAAACTTAGACACATCAAAGCGGCACGAAGATATAGCTCTCACAAAAAGATATTTTGGCAATGAAGCTGAATATCCCAAATATGACAATTATGATGGAATTAATGTCAATAAAACCCAAGATATTCCCTTAGACTTCAAGGGGGTTATGGGTGTACCAATAACATTTTTACATAAATTCAATCCCGACCAATTTGAAATAATTAAATTCAGGAAAGGGAATGATGATAAAGATTTATCAGTAAATGGGAAATGTCCTTATTTTAGAATACTAATCAAGAATAAACGAATACAAACAGAATATATTGATTTAACTGACAAAGAAAAACAATGTATAACTCAGTTCTAGGGTGCGTTCCCTAATGCAAGTCCTACTACTCCAGCGATCGCTTTTGGGGAACGCACCATGCACATTGATGGCAGCTGTCAGTGGGATGCCGAAGAACCTAGTGCGATCGCCGTTATCTTCTTGATTAAACTTTAAAACTGCCATTGCTTGGGATAGGAACGCCAACGGCGATCGCTCTTTGGGGATAAGGAGTGCGATTGCTGATCTTGTCGTTTAGGTCGAGGTAACAAAACCCAACAAGCTTTGTTATAATATTTTTGTCATAAAGCAAGACTTATAAAAATAGATTTATGCCAGAAATTACTCAATTTTATGGAATTATCATTAAAATCTTTTTTGCCGATCATCCACCTCCCCATTTTCATGCGATTTATGGAGAATATAACGCCCTATTTAATCTGGAAACCTTAGAAATCATTGAAGGAGACTTACCTAATAGAGCCACAAAAATGGTTGTAGAATGGGCAACAATCTATCAATCAGAATTATTGAAAATGTTGAACACTCAAGAATTTAATAAATTACCACCTTTGAAATAAAACAATGCTTTATCCCAAAATAACATCAGCCGAAATCATTGAAAATTATACTCTATTGGTGCATTTTTCTAATCATCAAGCTAGAAAATATAACTGTGAAAATCTACTAGAAAAAACGATGTTTTCTTCCCTTAAAAACTATGCTTTCTTTAAAAACTTTCAACTTGATCCATCAGGTAGCGGAATCGTTTGGAATGATGAAGTTGATATAAGCGAGTATGAAATTTGGATCAATGGAATTGAACTATGATTGCCGATCTTGTAGTGCGATCGCTGTCATCTTGTTGATTAAACTTTAAAATTGTCATTGCTTGGGATGGGAACGCCAAGGGCGATCGTTTTGGGAAGGATCAATTTTTGGGTAATGGCGATCGCTTTTCTTGTCAACAGTTCTAACTCATGCTGATTTTGATATAATAGCCATAATTGTTTGACATCTTAAGAGAAAAAATCATGATTAGAGCGATTAAACAGAAAGGAATTGTTGGTAGAGAAGGAAAAATAGAGCTTTATTCTGCGGAACTAGAAGAAGGAACGGATGTGGATATCATTATTTTAGTGTCTGATCCTGAACCCGATACAACCGAATATCTTCTTTCAACAGAAGCCAATCAGCGTCAATTATCGGAAGCTATTGACAGAATAGAAAATAAAGAAAACTTAGTGACAATTACCACAAAAGAATGGCGTGAAAAATATAGTATTTGATCCGAAAGCTTTTAAATAATTCAATGAATGGGCGATAGAAGACAAAAAACTCTATAAAAAAATCGTTGATTTAATTGATGATATATTGCGCCATCCCTTCTCTGGAATCGGCAAACCCGAACCCTTAAAACATCAACTCAAGGGTTATTGGTCAAGACGTATTAATGATGAACATCGCTTAGTTTATAAAATTACAGAAACAGAAATTATTATTATCAGTTGTAAATTTCATTATGACTAGGCTCAATGTAATCGCTGTCATCTTGTGGATTAAACTTTAAAATTGCCATTGCTTGGGATAGGAACGCAAATGGCCATCGCTTTTTGGGCAGCAGGAGCGATCGCATCTCTCGTAGGGTAGAACGCTGATTGCAAAGGATGGTCAGTCAGCCCTAGATAGCCAACAGCTTACCCGAAAAAGCTAGATTTTGTCACAAAATTTAGTATTACTTAGGGCTGTGTGTAGAAAAGTTGCGAATTGTTAACCCTAGCTTTGCTAGGAACGCAAAATATGATATTGTGACACCAAGTCCGTAAAAAACGGCAAGGTTTTCAGTTTTTTAAAACATCAGGTCGCTACATTCTACAGCTATTTTCCCTCAAAAAAACCGATTTTCTAGGCATTTCTATGACTTATCTTGTTGAAAATCCTTCTACAACCTTTTATTCCTATACCGACACGGGGGTTGATCCCCTAAAAATCGCTCACGGAGTTTATATCACGGTTCACGGACATTTTTACCAACCACCGCGAGAAAATCCCTATCTAGACAGAATTGAACGGCAACCGAGCGCCCATCCCTTCCACAATTGGAATGAACGCATCCATCACGAGTGTTATCGTGCCAATGCTTTTGCGCGTATTTACAATGACCGGGGGGAAGTGATCAAAATAGTTAATAACTACGAATATCTCAGCTTTAACATCGGGGCCACCCTCATGTCATGGATGCAATCCCATGATCCCGAAGTTTACCAACGCATCCTGACAGCGGATCAAAAAAGTTGTCAACGCTTAAACGGTCATGGTAACGCCATCGCCCAGGTCTATAATCATATCATTCTGCCCCTAGCCAACAAACAGGACAAATACACCCAAATTCGCTGGGGAAAAGCTGATTTTCAGCACCGTTTCGGCCGGGATGCCGAAGGAATGTGGTTAGCGGAAACAGCCATTGATTTAGCCACAGTGACAGCTTTAATCGATGAAGGGATTAAATTCACCATTTTAGCCCCTTCCCAGGCCCTGCGCTGTCGTCCTTTCCCTAGCGACCATGATCCCCATCCCCAATGGCACGCGGTGGCCGGAGGTCAAATCGATCCCACCCGTCCCTATCGCTGTTACATCCCCGATGGTCGTTATCTGGATATTTTCTTCTACGATGGTCCAATTTCTCGCGATATGGGCTTTAATGATGTCCTAGCCAGTAGTGATTTTCTCGTCGGTCGTCTGGGACAAGCAATTAAAGGGGATCATCGTCCTTCCCAGTTAATCAGCGTCGCTACCGATGGGGAAACTTTCGGCCACCACAAACAGGGGACAGAGAAGTGTCTTAGCTATGCTTTTACGGAATCTTTTCCTAAAAACGGCTGGACAGTCACCAATTTCGCCCATTATCTCAGTATTTGCCCCCCCACTTGGGAAGTGGAATTAAAACCCGTAACTGCGTGGAGTTGTGTCCATGGCGTAAATCGTTGGCAGGATGACTGTGGTTGCGGGGGAGGGGGAAATTACCAGCAAAAATGGCGTAAACCCCTGCGGGAGTCCCTAAATTGGCTCAGAGATGAGTTAATTAAGGTCTATGAGATTCAGGGACAGGAATTGTTCCGCGATCCTTGGCAGACAAGGGATGACTACATTGCAGTTATTTTAGATCGATCCCCAGACGCGATCGAACATTTCTTAGCTGTGCATCAAAGTCGTACCCTGAGTAAAAGCGAGAAAATCGATGCTTTGCGTTTATTAGAAATGCAAAGACAAGCTTTATTGATGTTTACCAGTTGTGGCTGGTTTTTTGAGGAAATTTCTCGACCTGAAGGTACGCAAATTTTGAGATATGCTGGCCGGGCCCTGGAATTAGCTGGAGAAGTGGCCGGAATTCAATTAGAAATGAATTTCCTCAGTCGTCTAGCTTTCGCCCCCAGTAACGTTAAATTATATCAAGATGGGGCTGATGTCTATCGACAATTGGTCACTTCTGCGCGGGTCGATTTGGAACGGGTGGCAGCCCATTACGCCATTAGTTCCCTATTTACCAATTATCCCAGTCATCATCGGATTTATTGTTACAATACCCGTCAATTAGATTATCAAAAACAAGCGATCGGGTCTTTAACTTTAGCAGTGGGACAGGTGGAATTAACCTCGGAAATTACCCAAGAAAGTGAACATTTTGTCTTTGCTGTTCTACATTTAGGAGGTTGGGATTTTTACTGCTGCATTCAACCGTTTAACAGTCGGTTAATCTATACCAATCTTAAGGAGCATCTCTTTGAATCTTTACAACAGGCCAGTGTTTCGACCATGATTGTAGAAATGGGGCGCGGATTGGGAGAAAACTTTTTTGCTTTACCCCATCTTTTTGCCGATGAAAGACACCGGATCATGCAGAAGGTGACAGCCGAAACTAAAAAACGTCTCGATCAATTATATACCCAAGTTTATCGGGATAATTACGGCATTTTAGCGGCTTTCCAACGGGATGATCTGCCCGTACCTGCCGAGTTACAGGTAGCGGCCGATATTGCCATTTCTCACCGTTGTTTACAGGTGATTAATGCCCTAGAAAAAGATTTTGAGCAGCGGCAAGCAACGGAAAATAATCTCGATCAATTATTTGCTATTGCTAAGGAAGCCAATCATTTACACTGTCAATTAAATATTCCCGAAGTGCGTCAAACCTTAGAAAGTCTGCTCTGGCAATCTCTTGGGAAATTATTACACGATGGCGATCCTTTAACGGCGGAGGAGGATACTCGCCTAATCACCCGTTTAATTGAAGTTAGCCAACAATTAAAGCTAGGATTATCCCTCGATCGCTCTCAGGAATTATACTATTATTATTTCCATGATCGTCTAGTTCTTAATTCTTTGCGGTCCAATTCCATAGATGCTGCCTGTCCTTGGCCGATGACTCAATTAAAATGGTTATTACTATTAGGACAGGTGTTAAAAGTTGATGTGAGTATTTGGCTGTAAAATCAGTCAAAGGGTGGGCAATGCTCACCCTTTGATGATTAAGTGGGTTAGGTGATAACTGCCCTGGAACTCAGGTTAACCCAGAGACTAAACCCTTAGATTTATAATGGACATAGTCTCTCATCTAAGATTTACATGACTATCACGCCGATTTATGCCGCCTCAGCCAGCACAGCAACCCAGTATCCCGATGCTTTTGGGCGTTTTGGACGCTACGGGGGCAAATACGTCCCAGAAACCCTGATGCCAGCCTTAAGTGAACTAGAAACGGCCTATAATCAGTATAAAGACGACCCCGATTTTCAAGAAGAATTAAATCAACTGCTCAAGGATTACGTCGGTAGACCTAGTCCCTTATATTTTGCCGAACGTCTCACCGCCCATTATGCCAAAGCTGACGGGACTGGAGCGCAAATTTACCTAAAACGAGAAGATTTAAACCATACCGGCGCCCACAAGATTAATAACGCCCTCGGTCAGGTTTTATTAGCCAAACGTATGGGTAAAAAGCGAATTATCGCCGAAACCGGGGCAGGACAGCACGGCGTGGCCACGGCTACGGTTTGCGCTCGTTTTGGTCTAGAATGCGTGATTTATATGGGAATTCACGACATGGAACGCCAGGAACTCAATGTTTTCCGCATGAGACTGCTTGGCGCAACGGTGCAACCCGTGGCTGCCGGGACGGGAACCCTGAAAGATGCCACCTCGGAAGCGATTCGCGACTGGGTAACTAATGTGGAAACCACTCACTACATCCTTGGTTCCGTGGCCGGTCCCCATCCCTATCCGATGATGGTGCGCGATTTTCATGCGGTTATTGGTCAAGAAACTCGTCAGCAAAGTCTGGAAAAATGGGGCGGTTCACCGGATATTCTCCTCGCTTGTGTGGGGGGTGGTTCTAATGCTATGGGTTTATTTCATGAGTTTGTTAAAGAAACTGCCGTGCGTTTAATTGGTGTTGAGGCCGCCGGAGAAAGTATCGCTTCTGGAAAACACGCCGCCACCCTTACCCAAGGTCAACCGGGGGTTCTACATGGGGCCATGAGTTATTTATTACAAGATAACGAAGGTCAAGTTATCGAGGCCCACTCCATTAGTGCCGGTTTAGATTATCCCGGAGTCGGCCCAGAACATAGCTTTTTAAAAGATAGTGGTCGCGCCGAATATTACAGTGTCACCGACAAGGAAGCACTAGAAGCTTTTCAACGAGTTTCCCGTTTAGAAGGGATTATTCCGGCCCTAGAAACTGCCCACGCTTTAGCTTATTTAGAAACTCTTTGCCCGCAAGTAACCGGTAGTCCTCGCATTGTTATCAATTTCTCCGGACGGGGTGATAAAGATGTGCAATCGGTGGCTAAATATTTATCGATGAATGGTTAACCTTTCGCCTTTTCAGTGAGCAGTTATCAGATTTGAGTATTAAGTGATCGGTATTAGTTGAGCAGTATTAAATGACAGTTTATTGCTGTCTTGTTACCCTTGACCGATTATCATTTACTGAGCCATGAAAATGCTACATACTCCCCGTCTCATCACTGATAACTGCTTACTGTTTACTGATAACTGATCAATCAGAGGAATAAGCTATTGTGCATCTAAATTTGATATTCGTTTTGAACCGTTCCCTGTTCCGGACTAGCTGAATTTGATATCCTCTTGGGGGTTCTTGAGCGGTTTCCCAGCTGCCTTAACAGATTTACTCTGTTCTGGTCTTAGAGTCGCTCTAAGTGGCACTTTCTAGCATAAGTGGGTGGGTGGAATTAAATATAAAATGAACGTAGGTTGGGTTGAAGCATGAAACCCAACGCCCGATTATGTTACGCTACCGCTAACCCATCCTACAAATAATTGTGCCTACCTACTTATATCGTGCAAATGCGCTAGTATTTAACGGTAAAGCCAACCTAGAACGGCGGGGTTTCTGACCCAATTTTTCGATGAAAATTCTTCAGATTGTTCCTTCGATTTCCCTTGTTTATGGTGGCCCCAGTCAAATGGTACTCGGTTTGTCAGCGGCCTTGGCGCAACTAGGCCAAGATGTGACCATTATTACCACCGATTCCAATGGTGACACGGGACAAGCACCCCTAGAGGTGCCTTTAGGAGTCCCTGTTAGTCAAAATGGCTATCAAATCTATTATTTTCGCTGTTCTCCCTTTCGCCGCTATAAATTTTCCCTTGATCTGTTTACTTGGTTGGCAAATAGGGCAAAAGATTACGATATCGCCCATATTCATGCCTTATTCTCCCCAGTGAGCAGTATATCGGCTTCGATCGCTCGTTACCGTCAACTGCCCTATATTCTCCGTCCTCTAGGTACTCTCGATCCAGCAGATTTGCAAAAAAAACGGCAATTTAAACAAATATATGCCAATTTTCTCGAAAAACCCAATTTAGCGGCGGCGGCGGCAGTTCATTTTACCAGTCAGCAGGAGTGTCAAATCGCTGAAAGATTTGATATAAAAACTAAGGATATTGTCATCCCCCTAGGGGTAGATTTTTTTAACCCACAAGCTTTACCAGTGGGTTTTGATCTTCCCCAAAATAAACCGATCATTCTCTATATGTCCCGTCTTGATCCGAAAAAAGGTCTAGATATACTGCTGCCCAGTTTAGAAAGGTTGTTAGAAAAAGGCCTAGATTTTCATTTTGTCTTAGCAGGAGGCAATCCCCAGGACCGGGAGTACGAAAATCGCATTAAAAATCAGATCGAGCGGTCAATATTGGGCAAAAATACGACGATTACCGGATTTGTCACCGGAGAAGTCAAAAATAGCCTCCTCGCTAGGGCCGATTTATTTGTTTTACCTTCCTACTATGAAAATTTTGGCATCGCGGTTGCCGAAGCTATGGCTGCCGGAATTCCTGTGGTGATCTCGGACCGGGTGGATCTGCATCCTGCGGTGGCAGCAGCGGCTGCGGGATGGGTGACAGCTTGTCAGCTTGAGGATTTAACTAATACTTTGGCAACGGCTATCACTAATCCTGAAATTCGCCAACAAAGGGGGAAAAATGCCAAGGATTTAGTCTTAAACCAATATAGTTGGTCGGCGATCGCTGAACAGCTGTTAACTGTCTATGAAAATCTAGACAGACGGATTAAGATTTAGGCCATGAGGATAACCAGCACTAAAAATGCCAGTAGGGTTAAACCTGATTGCAGAAAGACGGGAAGCGCAAAAGAGTTCATAACAGTAGCTCACTTTTCTAGGGATGGCTCTATTTCCAATATACGCTTTCATCTCCGCTAATTCCTCATATTTCCGTCCCCAATGTCATCATCTCATCATTTAAGTAGGTAGGCGTTAAAAATTATCAGACACCACCCTTATCAAGGGGGGACTATAGGGTAGGGTTGATTCATGAATCAACCCTACTATGAATCAACCCTAGTAATAAGGGGGGATCGAACCTAAAATCCATTTTTAATTTAATTATAACCAGCTACTTATTCATCCCATAGGAGAATTTGAGGTCAATTGTACTGCATTTAAACTGGGTAGGGAGCATTTTAATACAAATGTACGGAACTTGGTCACTCCTCACCCTGTTCACTTAAGTTTCAGCGTCGTGATTATAATTAGGGAATGATAGAAATTCTTAGGCAATAGGATCACATCAGTGTTGATAAATCATCTTTTCTTCGGCGCTTTCCTACCCCTTGATACTCTCCTGTCCACCCAGGGGATTATGGTTATGCTTCTGGCCGCTTATGCTTTAGCCATGTGGATGTTTCTAACTAGCGCCCCAAAAGTTCATACAATCATGGTGACAGATTTGGAGACAGCCCGACAATTTTATGAAGGACTTTTAAATTTACCCACGGCCGATGTCCCCCTCCATTACTATTACAATTATGAGCAGACGATGGGCAATAATATGATTGATCCATTTTATATGTCTAGTAATCCGGCTGTGACTACTGCCAACCCTTCTTTGGGAGATCAACCCCAGGGTTTATGGTATCAGTTAAAGAAAAATACCCAACTGCACATCGTTGGTGGAGCAACCGCAGGTTATAAGGATCGTCATCGTCATGTTTGCTTTGATCACGATTGTTTAGAACAAATTCTGATGCGGGTGGAATCACGACGCTTAAAGTATAAAGTTCGTCGCAATAAACCTTTAAATTTTTTGGTCAAAGATAATGCTGATCGCGTGATTGAAATGGCCGAAGTCTCGAATTAGTTAACGGTAATTAGATTGGGGGCAACTATAACGGTAAATAACTAAACTTATGAATGCTCAACTGCTCACAATTGTTGTAATTTCTTTAGGGGTAGGTATTGGTTTGGCCATTCTACTCCTAATTTTAGTCAAGTTGAGACGCTGCAACCAACAGGTAAATAGTATCGTCGATTATCACTCTCTCATCGGTTTAATTGGAGTTGTTCAAATCCCCTTCGATAAAAATAGCAAGGGGAAAGTGCGAGTTAATGTCGGGGATAGTCTGATCGATATAGTAGCGATAACGGAAGGGGAAGAACAATTTAATGTCGGGGATAAAGCATTTATCCTCAATTGCCAGGACAATAAAGTTTTAGTCATTGCGGAAAAGTATATCAGAGGCGATTTGTAATTTCTTCTAAACCAAAGGGTAACTAACTATGAATGGTCAAAATAATTCCTATCTCATCCAAATCAATCCCAACCAAGACGGCAATATTAATAACAACAGTGCTGGCAGTTTATTGTTGAATAGTGTTCCCATCGCTTTATTGATATTTCTGGGGATTGGTGCGATTTGGTTTATCAATTCTTTTTTGTGTATTTGCAAACCCAATGAAGTAGTGATCCTGAGTGGGATGAAACGCAAATCAAAAGATAGACAGGATGTGGGGTATCGAGTGGTATCGGGGGGTCGGGCGATTCGTATTCCAATTTTAGAAACCGTTAAACGCATGGATGTCACCACAACCCCGATCAGAATTGAGATTAAAAATGCCTATTCTAAGGGCAATATTCCCCTGAATATAGTGGCAATTGCTAACGTGAAAGTTAGTTCTAAACCTGAAATAGTCGGCAATGCGATTGAACGTTTTTTAGATCGAGATCGAGAAGAAATTATTCGCGTAGCTAAAGAAACTTTAGAAGGAAACTTGCGGGGTGTAGTCGCAACAATGACCCCCGAACAAGTGAACGAAGATCGCCTAAAATTTGCCGAAAGTATTACCAGTAATGTCAGTCAAGACCTGTTTAAACTCGGTTTAGAAATTGATACTCTCAAAATTCAAAATGTTGCCGATGACGTGGATTATCTTAACTCCCTCGGACGGGAAAGAATCGCTTTAGTCATGCGTGATGCTGAAATTGCTGAATCAAATGCACTCAATGAAGCTGAACAAATAGTCGCGGAATGTGAGGAACAGGCAACCGTAGCTAAAACCCGCGATCAAATTATTATTTTAGAGCAAGAAAACGAGTTGAGAAAGTTAAAGGCAAAACTGGAACAACAGGCCAAATCGGAAGAAGAAATAACTATCGCCGCCGCTAAGGAAAAACGTGCTATAGTTGAGGAAAAATTGCAACAGGTCAGAGCAGAATTGGAAAGATTACGTCTCCAAGCAGATAAGGTTTTACCCGCAGAAGCGCAGCAGGAAGCTGAAACTTTCCGCGCTAGAGGACAAGCGGCAATTTTTGAAGAAAATGCCAAAGCTGAAGCCTTGGTTAACGAATTATTCGCGGAAGTCTGGCAAAACACCGGCAGCGAAGCAGAAGCAATTTTCTTGATTCAACAGTTAGAAACTATCCTAGAAGAAGCGATCAAAATTCCTAAACGCCTACACCTCGATCGAGTTAATATTGTTGATAATGGTGATGGGAAATCCCTCGCTACCCTGATTAAAGTCTATCCCGAAATCGTCAATCAATTCCTCGCCAGTGTCCATCAAACCCTCGGTATTGATGTGGTCGGAACTCTCACCAATAAAATTGAAAAATAGCAGTCAGAAAACATACTAGCCTGATTTTATTGAGTACGGAAGTTATCGATTTATTACTGCCAATAAATTGTCTTATATTCTGCTTCCTTGCTCCAGTATTGCAGGAATAATAAATGGCGGATAACCTGTTCTAAAAGACTGGCTACAGCATTTTTCTTTTCTTTGCCCAAATCCTCTAATTCCTCGATTAAATGTTCTAAGTCTAGCTGTTGAAATTGATGATTTCTGAGTAGGCTAATGGTTTCTCCTAGCCATTGAGAGTCATCAATCTCATAGAGTTGTTTTAATGCGTGAACACCTAGCATAATTGATTGTCTCCATCTTAGAGCAGTGCCATGGTGAGTAAATTTGTAGATAATAATCTTCTCGATTAACTCGATAACATTTCTTTGATTGTTAGGGTCAACAACCTGTTGGTGGGTTTGCTCAATCAAGGATTGAACTTGTTTTGGTGCTTTTTTGGCGCCGATGAGGATAAACTGGAGGATACTGATCCCAAGAGATGATAGATGGGATAACTTTAGATTAGTGCTTATTATTCTCCCCAACATCTATTCTTCCCTTCTTTTAATTTTCCTTGGTGATCTTCCACATTTCTTAAATAATTTGAACAATCACATCTCTCGATGAATGCTCAAAAAATGCCTCGTCTCTGTGGGCTAAAAATTCAGGCAATTACTCCCTATTCTCTCGCTTGGTCGCACCAGCGATCGCTGGTGGAGGCGAGAATTGCTAATCCTGACTTACCCGATGTGCTGCTGCTGCTGGAACATCCCCCCGTTTACACCCTCGGTACTGGTTCAGATATTAAGTTTATTAAATTTAATCTTGACAAAACCGACAAAGAAGTGTACCGAATCGAGCGAGGAGGCGAAGTCACCTATCACTGTCCGGGGCAGTTAGTGGGCTATCCGATCCTCAATTTGCGCTATTATCGGCAGGATTTACACTGGTATTTGCGACAATTGGAAGAAGTCATCCTGCAAACTATCGCTATTTATGGATTGTCGGGGGAAAGAATCGCGGGCCTGACGGGGGTATGGGTAGAAGGGTATAAAATAGCGGCGATCGGTATTAAAGTTAGTCATTGGATTACCTATCATGGTTTTGCCATCAATGTTTGTCCAGATTTAAGCGGTTTTGCCGAGATTATTCCCTGTGGGATTGCTAATAAACCCGTGGGCAGTTTACGGCAGTTTCTGCCTAATATTAGTCTTATGCAAGTACAGCAAGATTTATCGAGAGTTTTCGCCTCAGTTTTCGGTGTGGAATTATTTTCTCTTGACAAGGATTAACTTGACATCCTCACCGCCGTAAACGGACGGTGATTCCCAAACCTCACGATTTAGGTTTCTGCTTGGGGTCCCGAAGGATTTTTCGCACCTGCCTTAACAGATTTACTCTGTTCTGGTCTTATGGTCGCTCTACAGACTGACACCGCAAGCCCTGCGGCCAAAATATTTTTACTGGCGTTAATATCTCGGTCATGGTGTGTCCCACAGTTCGGACAGTCCCACTCTCGAACATTTAACGGCAGCTCTTTCACAATATACCCACAATTACTGCACCGTTTAGAACTGGGAAACCATCTATCTATTTCGATGTAATTTCTGCCGTACCAACGGCATTTATAGGCTAATTGTCGAATGATTTCTCCCCAGCTTACATCAGATATTGCCTGAGATAATTTCGGGTTTTTGACCATATTCTTGACGGCTAAATTCTCAACTACAATCGTTTGGTTTTCACGAACTAATTGAGTGGTTAGCTTATG
>NZ_JADEXI010000038.1:0-16145 GCF_015207185.1 Microcystis sp. LEGE 08355
GCAATATTTCTGCTACTCACGCTCTCATCGTTACGGGTGAAAATACCTGTATTGAAGCGAATGCTGGCACGAATATGGTAGAAGAAAATGATCTACAACCCTATTTTAAACCTTCTAATTGCCAAATTTTTTTCCGCAAACCCAAAGATTTAACTGATAATATTGCAGAGCGTATTGTTGATATTATTAAACCAGAAGTAGGTAAAAAATATGACTATAAACTAATCCTAGCTCATGCCTTTTCTGGAAGTTTACCCGGTCAGATACTCAATCTTTTATCACGGCAAAAAATCAAAAAATTACTGTCTGAAGCTCTCAACTGTCCTGATAAATGGATTTGTAGTGAGTTAGCGGCTTACGCTTTAGATGAGCAACCTGAATACCGAGATATCGGAGTTCTGATCAATCCTAATTCTACCATTAATCCTCAAAAATTATTTGAAGATGATCTGATTTTTCAGGCTTGGGAAAATCAGGTTGCAGCAAAGTTTAAAGATTTAATCACCGGGACAACAGTAATTGCTTAGATGTATTACCTGCATTATTGATGCCATCAGGAGAATATCAAATGACCACGACAACTATTGCTAGAGTTCCTCTTCACGAACCGGGAAAATTACTTGATCCCTATATCAAGGATAATGATGCTTTAATTGCTCCTGCGGAGGATTTTACTATTTCGATCAATACAGTTTCACTGCAACTATACACTAAATACAAAGGTGATTATTTAGCAGGACAGTGGGATAATAACTATTTCGCTCTTGTCAGTCAGATAGGATTAGGAGATCAAGAAACCCCTATTTTAAAGGTTCACTATCTTAATCACATTTCTGGAATGACTTTAGATGTAACAGACATTTGGGCTGAAAATGTTGCTGTCATTGAAGACTTTCAAAAAGATGAAAAATCTCAGAAATTGTATTTATCGTTTAGTAGTTTTTGTCAAGGATTAGGACGTTCTACTTTAGGACAAGTTACCAATTCATTGAAGCAAGTTGTAGGAACTGTAGGAGCTGCTTTTCCTAGTTTAATACCTTATACAACTCTTGGAAGTACAGCCTTACAGGGCATTAATAATATTCTGGCAACTGTTGTTGAAGCTAGATTTCAACCCCAAGTGAAAACATCAACTTTTGGTCTTTATCCTGCTAACGTTGAGCAAAGACCTGTGATTGGAGAAGCTCCCTTACAAACAGGAGCTTATGCCTTTTTCTTTGAACCCGTTGAGATAGAAACCTTGAAAATGGGATCGAATGGGATTGTGACTTCAACTAATAATAAACCCGTCAGTCCTTACATTGTAGTTAACATCAAAAAAGGGATTACTTTAGCCCCCAGTCAAATCGAGAAAAACTTAGCCACTGAAGTATTAGAAGCTTACCACAGAACTACTAACTATCCTCTAACCACTTCTAATACTGTGATTCCCTACTTCAATGCTTTAGAAGAATTGGGTAAAACTATTCGTTTAGCTAGTTCTACTAAGCGGTATTTTGAGTTAAAACAAAAAGGTGAACGAGTGACTGAAGCGGAAGCAAAACGTCTAGAGATTCTCTTGGCTTACTTAAAGGAAAATCTCAAGAATTTTGAGCAGTAATCAATTAATTTGCATTCCCTAACTTTTAGTATTTGGAAACTGTTTAATAATAGGAGGAAACGATTATGATGTTCTCATGGACTGATTATGTGCGTGCCGTTGCTACCACCGAACAAATTCCCACTCGGTATCGCAAATTACGGGTTGTTCAATTAGCACAAGCAATCGTTGAATCTGCACGAGGTACGAGTAAACTTTTTCAAGAAGCGGGAAACCCCGGTGGACTCAAATGGCGAGATAAAATTGACGACAATTACACCGAAAAAATCACCCATCAAATTTGGTTAGTTACCCCTAGCGAACCCAATGGTTGTTATTGGTGTCATTGGAAAACCGCAGAACAGGCCGCAATGGGATATTGGCGGTTTATCGGTCGTCCGAATTCCCCCTATCAGGGATGGGAAGCCTATGATAATGATCCCGAAGGCTATTTACAATATATTTGGGAAAAGGGCTATGCCACCGACCCAAACTATGTCAGTAAGGTCAAAAATGTTTTCCCTGAAGCTCAAAACTTACTAGATGAATATGGTGGAGAACAACCTCCTCCATCACGGATTTTCAAAGTTGCTATTATGCCAGGACATGGAGGGACAGATTCAGGGGCAGTCAACCATACGCTAAATTTACGGGAAAAAGACTACAACTGGAAAGAATCAGTTGAAGTTAAGGCCCGTTTAGAAGCGGAAGGCAATTATCAAGTGATTATCTGTCGTCAAGAAAATGAATTAGCTTCCCTTTCCACCTTGCAACAACGAGCTAATGACAGTGGTGCAAATATTTGTTTGTGTCTGCATCATAATGCTTGTAACCGACAGGCAAAAGGTTGGTGGTTATTCTATGTGAATCGGAGTCCAGAATTTGAGAAATTTATCAAAATCATGGATAAACACTTCCGAGGACTGCCTTTACAAGCACGGGGTTATGAATACGCTGGAACGCCCTTTGCCCATGACTGGTATAGTCGTGTCTGGAATTGTACCCATGATTGTACTATGCCCACCATCTTGCTTGAAAGTTGCTTCATTGACAATGACGAAGATGCTCGTTGGTTGAGAGATGGCGGTTATCAGCAAATTGTTGAGAAAATTTGTGCGGGAGTTAAGGAATATTTAGGAAGTCAACCCCCCCTACCTCAGCCTGAAAAATTCGTCTTTGTCTGTGATGCCAATCCGCCTTTAAATGTGCGGAAAGGTGCAGGGAGTAATTATGATCCTGTGGGGCGTTTAGATAACGGGACACGATTAACAGTTGTAGGTGAAGAGGGCAATTGGCTCAAAATTAGTAAACCGATTGAAGGTTATGTTCATCGTGACTTGACAAAATCTTCCTATTGCGTGTTTGTCAATGACCCGAATCCGCCTTTAAAAGTCCGTTCAGGGGCAGGAACAAACTTTTCAGTGGTGACAGAACTGACTAATGGCACACCCTTAAACGTGATAGGGACGGATGACAATTGGCTTCGCATTGATAAACCCGTGGAAGGTTATGTCTTTACTTCTTTAACTTCCTCGCTGCATCGAGTCTTTGCTGCTGATGCCAATCCTCCCTTAAATGTGCGCTCTGGACCTGGGACTACCTATGAAAAAGTGGGTCAATTAGACAATAACACGGCTTTAACTGTCGTAGATGCTGGTTTGGATAGTCAAGGTGCGAGATGGCTTCGTATTAGTTCACCTTGTTCCGGTTGGGTTCTAGAAAGTTTAACCTCTGATCGCCTGATGGGTTCGGGAATCAACCCTCCTGCTTCTAATCTATCGGAAAGTGAGCAATACGATTATTGTGCCGAGATTATCACCCATAATGGCGGAACATTGCGTAAACGCAATTTAATCTCTTTCCGGAAGGAAACCAGTACAAAAGTCAATGATTGGCATGGTTGTTACGATGATATTACTTACATGATCTGGAAAGATGGCGCAGGGAAACACGCTTGTAAATACGCCTCTAACACGGAACCCTCATCTCAGTATGAAGATAGTAATAATCCATTGGCTGATCGCAACAGAATGGGGGTTGATGCAAATGGTGATGGACGACTGGATTTAGGACGTTTACCCGAAGGATATTACGAATATAAAACAGGAACAAGTGCCACCCTGGGTAAAGTATTGTGTCCTACCGCATCAGCCATGGCGGAACGAGATACCAGTCACGATGGCCTATTTCAACCTAATGAACCTCGTGCTTCTGCTGGAACAACGATGTTATTTCATCAAGGTGGAGAAACGAATCCTTTCAGTGCCGGATGTCAAACCATGCCTCCCAATGAATACACCAGATTTTGGAATGATTTAAACAGCAACGGTGATCCCGGTGTCATTGGTTATACCATTGTTCGCTGGTGTTCAATTGCTTAATTCCTTGTCCATTCACGTCAAGTTAAGCAATCACAGATAAAATATTGTCGGCATTGACTTAACTTGATTACCAAGAATGGCAACACTATTGGCTGAAATGGCTGGATAAAAGTCAAAGGCGATCGAGATGTTCATTTTGTCTTTGAAGAATACGCAGAAGTCAAGGAAACTTAAACTTTTTGTTAGGTAGGGCAAAATCAATCTAATCCCCTCCTAGTTTTAATAATTATGATCACTTATTTGAGGACTTAATTATGATGTCAATCCCTGAAGAACTCAATCCCAACCAAGGCATCCCTGGATGGCTAGAACTCGATGATTTAAGCCTTCATGGAGACATGGTAGCACGCATCCCTAAAGGAGCTTATATCAAAGGAATAATCGGTGGAGAAAAACCTTTTTTTCCCGTCTCTGAAATTCTTGGTACAGCTATCTCTAAACCTGAAGGAGTAAATAGCAATTGTGGATGGGTTGAATTAGAAACTCTGACCTTTCATCGTGACATAGAAGCTGTTGCACCCCTTGCTCCTTATGTGCGGGGAGAGATGGATAAAGACCACAATTTTTATCCCGATAAACCTTATACTATTGTGCGCTCAAATGATTTTATTGGCAATGGAGAAGAAAAGTTTATGACGACTCAAGCTATCGAAGCATTGGTAAATACTGTCATTAAAAAATACCCCATTGATAGTACACAGATAACCGATCCAAGACAAAAATTTACTTTATTAGCTGGATCGAAACTTGAGATTCAACAGTATGACAGGGTGGATCATAATCATTGGAAATTGCTTTTATCTTCCCCTGTCAATGGTTCAGTCATCTGGTTTGCTTATAGTCCTCATGTCAATATCATTCGCCCAAATATTAACCGAAGCACGGTGATTACTTACCAAATCTTAAACGATGACAATGGGAAGCTGAAAGCAACCGCTAAATTAGCCTGTAACTTTTGGAATCGTTTTGTCATTCCTCAGTCTAATATTGTGATCCGACTAGGAACATTTTATAGTCCTGGTTCTGTGATTGCTAGAGCCTATAAACCTTATCAACAAGGCAATACCGTCTATGGCAAGATTGAGTTTAATACTAAGTATCTTGGAACGTTTACTAATTATGGTATTGCTGGCACAATTATTCACGAAATTGGACATACATTAGGATTTGGTTGGGATCAATGGATGAATTTGTTTTATCAAAATACGGGTGCTTTTAAACCCGAAACAATCAAGAAGATTCCCGAACTACAATATATGTTTGTTGAAACCGATTATGGTCCAGGAACAGCATATTCCCACTGGGACGAAGAACGATTTGATCAGGAATTAATGACGGGATTCAAAGATACCTATGAATATGTCTTACCTGTGACGATTAAAGTGATGGCACTTCTCGGTCATGTTATTGCTGAGGAATTAATCCAAAAAACGAATTTAGAAACCTTGATTCGTGAGATTGAAGATGTTTTATTCACCATGACAGAAACAGTCCAAGAAATTAACTTTGAATACTATAAAGATACCGAAATATCGGAGGAAATTTACACCGCATTGACCTAAAATTGTCAACATAAATATGGGGGGAGTTATTACTATTTTCCTGAATTAAGCTTCCCCCGATCGAGTGTTTCATAATTTAAGGACTGTTTCTATGAAAATTACCCACCTTTTCAAGCTATTATCAGCACTTAGTTTGGCTCTTCTTCTCGGTTGGCTTTTCCCGATGGCTCATATTAAGGCTGACAATGTATCAACACTGGGAAAATATCCTGTCTGTGAACCATCTGCTGTCGTAAAAGTAACCTGTCCAGAATCAGAAGGAAATTGCCTTTTAGTAGCAGATAATGAACAAAAAGACGCTCTCTTTCTCTATTCTGTGAGTTCTAAGCAATTAGACTCAACTCGTCAAAGTCAGTTAGCCTTAGAGAAAAAAATAAGTGACATTGAAGCGATCGCAAAATTAGATGATAATAAAGTTCTTCTCTTCGGTTCTCACAGTCGTAACAATAAATGTGAGATCAAAGCAAATAGACAACGGTTTGTACAGGCTCAATTGTCGGGAAATCAATTAAAAATTATTGGTGAACTGATCCAAAGTCCTCAAATCGATTCTAAAGTTCTCTTTCAAGGTCTAGATGTGAATTCTAACAAGATTATCAGTGCCGTGAGTCGTGCTATTGATGAGGCGGAAACCAAGGCTAATCAATCATTAGGAGATAAAGTGGCGTGTGAACAAGCCAATGCTTTTAATGCGGAAGGAGCAGTAGCCATTCCTGAGCCTTTATCCCTCGAAAAATTCAAGATTTGGATTGGCTTACGTTCTCCCGTTGTCACATTAGACGCTAAGAATTATGCTGTTTTACTATCAATGGCTAATCTGGATAACTATCAATTCGATGGAGCAACACTTCTAGATTTAGGGGGACGGGGAATCAGAGAAATTACCTTTGATAATAACCAGATTTGGGGAATTGCTGGCGGGCCGAAAGATGGTCAAGATAATTTCGTTTTTTGGAAACTATCGGCTGAGGATCTCAAACCCAATACGATTCTTAAACCTGAAATCCTTCGAGAATTACCCCAGTCATCAGAAGGAGTAGCGATCGTTGATGGAACAGCCTATATTTTGATTGATGGCAATAGTGGGGATTCTGGAAATCAGTGTGCAATACCTGCCAAGTTTATGCAATTTACTGTCCCTAATTAGGGTTATGTCCTCAAATTTTGCTAGTTTTGAGACTTAGATAATCCTCTGATATTGAAAAAAAGGAGAATCAATGATGACTACCCAAAAACTGAAAGCTCTAGTCAATACTGTTATCAAACAATCCACTCTAGATAGCAGTCAGATTACTGATCTTACTCAAAAATTTTCCTTGACAGCAGGAGATAAACTTGAGATTAATAATTACAAATCTGCCGACAATAATCACTGGGAGTTAGAATTAACAACCCCTGTTAATCAGATGACGAAATGGTTCGCTTATATTCCCCATGTCGAAATTAAAAGTAATGACCCTGTAGCCAAGATATTGCAAGACATTAAGCTGTCTCAATTTAAGGTGTATCACCGACCAACAGAACAAGATTTAGAAGGAGTGGGGATTCCCCCTAATGGACAAGACAACCGTTCAGAAAGAATTTGTCCTGTTTACGTTCTTAGTCCAAGAAGACAAACAGATTCTTTAGTTAGACAACTGATTACACTGCTTCCGGTCAAGGATACAGCGTTCATTATTGCAGAACGATTGGTACAATATCCCGAAGATTATCTCCCCAGTATTTCTCAATTTGAAAAAGCGGTTATTGTCCAATCTTTTGTTGGTGTCGGTCCTCCTCAACCCGATCCAACTCCTTATCCAGATTGGGCAAAAGAAAGACACGACAAAGAGTTGTGGAGACTCGCACAATCTATCCGTCTATTACAGTCGATAAATCGAAAAATCTCAGCTGTCGTTTGTGCGATGGGAGATTCTCAAAAACATTCATCCAAAGATGTGCGAGAAACAATGCAAACGAGATTAGACAATCTTCTGGATAAGTATAATCTCTCGGCTCTAAAACAGCCAATTACTTGGGGAGCAGATGAATTAGTAGCAATGGGAATCGCTCAAACTCTTCCTAAAACTAAAGTGCGTGTCCGCATCTCTAATGAGGAGACTGAAATGTGGTACGACGGGAGACGACCACCACGAGAACTTGTGACTGAAAAATTACAAGCAGTTGGGTTAGAGGAATCAGAAACTGACTGGGATTTCGAGGTCGCTATCCTAACTCGTCGTCAAAATGGTAGTATTGATGATTATCAGAAAGACGACTGGGAACAAGCCCAGTTAGATGAGCATTTTCTGGCTAAATACAAGAATTATTCTTCCGAGCAACGCGCTAAATTAGTCATGATTGATGGCCGACTTTTTAATGGGGCTTGGAATGTCACTTCTGTGTTACCTTATGATGATTTCTTGGCCTTCGGTAGTTGGGGAACATTTGGCAATTGTGTTGGCTCAACTTTGGCGGTGGCAAAAATTCTTTTCTACGCTAAAAATCCCGCCGCTCAAAGACAACTTTACCTGGAGGCAATTGCTCATGATGTTTTTGCTAATGGCTATAAAGAAGTTCAACGATCCGAAGAACCTAAAAGCTTCTGTAATCAGCTAAAAAATCAAACAGGAATAACTTTCAAGCATTACGACGGATATGATAATCCTGCTACGGTCAAAAAAGTCTTTGAGGTCTTAAATCGGCGCGTTAATGTCAGAATGCAAGAACATTTTGCAGGACTTCCTTTTGTTAATAACCGAGTCTTCCGAATTACTCCCCAACTTTGGCGCACTTTTGAGAGTGAAGTCCACATCTGGCCAAGATTACCAGAGGAAATTCATAAAGTTGGTATCTATCGTACCGATCTGGAAGCGATCGCTTTTAATCCTTCATTGGGTGATCAATTCGTCTAACAGTCAATTTTTCAACAATCTCATAGGAGAAATACCATGACTTCCTTACAAATTCTTAGTCCCATCAATGATGCTCGCTTTGAACGTCTAAAACCTGTTACTTTTACAGGCAAAGTCGATCCTGGAATAGTCACTGTAGAACTCACAGCAGATGACAAATATTCCCTAGGTAATAATCAGGTTAAAGCAGACGGTTCTTGGTCGATTACTTATTCAGGATTCACGAATCCTGGGAAGCGCAAAATTACTGCCTTTGGCTATGATCAAGCTAATCATGAAGAAGAAACCAGCATTATAATTTATGTGGCAGATTCCTCAGATTATACTAAAACTATTTATGGGGGTCTGGTTTTAGATGATTACAAAAAGCTTAAACACACCAAGTCTCTGCCGACAGATCACAGGTTAACTGATGCCGAAGGGTGCCGGTTATTTGAACAAGAAATCCTGCCCATTCTTCAGTCCAAAGAAACCTTTATGGAAGCAACGGAGGAAGGTCGAAACAAACTAAACGAATTAGTTGAACAAAACAAAGATCAATACGGTATTCATCATGCACCCTGTGCTTATTCTGTCTCCTGTGTGATGAAATATCTGGCTGAAAAGTTAGGATTAGCCACCGTCAAAGCACTTTTCCAAGACCCCTGTTTAATTGATAATGTTCAAGTTACAGGCGTTGAGAAAAAACTGCGTCGTCTCGGGTTTCTCTACTTTTTGAAAAAAGATTACCTAGCACCTCGTGGGGCAATTGGAGCAAGAGCGCCACGCTGGAAGTACCAAGGAACGGAGAACGGGTCTGGTCATATCTATTTCATCACCAAAGATGGGGCAAAACGGACTCAATTTCCTAACCCAGGTCAAGAGAATGAGCCAGCAGAAACTGGAATAAACGGGACTAAATGGCAAATTAAAGACCTTCATGCTGAAAACCTCGATTTCTTCGATCACGTTTATATGCAATGGGAGAATGGCTATACAGAAGGATTTTGGTTGCCACCGGGTATTTATCCTTTAAAACGTTAGGATTTTAAGGATTAGAGCTTTGTCCCTCAGAATTCTGGGGGAAGTCAGGGAATAGGCTGATTTCTCCCCTAGAATTGACTGACTTTTTAATCATGCAGGAGGTCTATTATTTAGGGTTTGCGACAAAAAGTTTTTCGTGGGGGTGGGGTGTGGGCTTCGGCCGTGAGCTCAGCCGAACGGGTGTAGGGTTTTACCCATTTTCAGGGGGTCAATTACCTAATTTTCAGGGAAAAAGTGCCTAAATTTTCCCCCCGATCCCCGCAATGGCTGGCACTTTTTGATGGGAAAAAAGTCTAAAGTTCTTATCCAACAAGGTTTTTAGATTTATTCAGCAGACCCTAAGTAGGGTTGACTGAAAGAGTTTTTTAGCTTAATCAAGCCCAACAATTGCCCCCTTGCCGGCAATCACTTCGCCGATTTGGTAGGCATTAATCCCAGAGGATTGTAGTTGATTAATAGTCAATTGCGCCAGAGCCGATGGGACAATGATCACAAAACCGATACCCATATTAAAAGTATTAAACATGGCTTCGGAATTAACCGATCCCATCTGGGCTAACCAGTGAAAAATCGGCAAAACCGGCCAACTTTTGCGGTAAATCTGCACAGAATGCCCTTTACCTAAGCAGCGGGGCAAATTTTCCGGGATGCCACCCCCGGTAATGTGGGCCATGGCGTGAATATCTAACCCAGAGCGCAAAAGTTCTAGCACAGGTTTAACATAAAGTCTAGTGGGAGTTAACAAAACTTCACCTAAGCTAGAGCCAGCCAAAATTTCGGGGCAATCTTGCCAATTTAAGCCCTGGGTGTCGATAATCTTACGAACAAGACTAAAACCGTTACTGTGAACCCCACTACTGGCTAAACCGATAGCCACATCGCCGATTTGCACCTTACTGCCGTCGAGTAATTGACTTTTTTCGACAATACCGACGCAAAAACCCGCTAAATCGTACTCTCCCGCCGAATAAAACCCCGGCATCTCCGCCGTTTCCCCTCCCAAAAGAGTACAACCACTATCACGACAGGCCCTAGCGATTCCCGATACCACCGCTGCTAACTGTGACGCTTCCAGTTTACCGGTGGCGAGATAATCCAAGAAAAATAAAGGTTCAGCCCCAGAGGTTAAGACATCGTTGACGCACATGGCCACGAGGTCAATTCCCACCGTATCATGGCAATTGAGACTATGGGCAATTTTCAGCTTGGTTCCCACACCATCAGTTCCCGATACTAACACCGGTTGCCGATAACCGGAAGGTAACTGAAAATACCCCCCAAAACCGCCTAAACCGCCGATAACTTCGGGACGGAAGGTACTTTCCACATTTTGGCGAATTTTCTCGACAAAAGCGCGTCCCGCTTCCACATCCACGCCCGCTTCTTTATAATCCATGCCCAATTGACCGATTGTATCTCTCAAATTTTACCCAGATTTCGGTCGCACTCGCTCCCTTTTCCAGCTAAACCCAACAACAATCTTTTATTTTTACAAGAGGTCTAATCTTCTTGGGGATATTTTTCCCAAAGATCTGTGATTTGGCGAAGACTTTGGAAGTTGCCATTACCGAGGATCAAATGATCTAGGAGAGGAATGGCTAGATAGGTGGCTCCCTGTAATAATTGTTCTGTGAGTAAAATATCGTCGTGACTAGGCACAAGTGACCCGGTGGGGTGATTATGGGCGATAATTAACTTAGTAGCTGATTGTTTCACTACTTCTCGAAAGATTTCTCGCGGATGTACCAGTGTTTCCGTGGCTGTGCCGATAGTAATCACTTTTAGTGCGATTAACTGATTTTTGACATCGAGTAAAATAACTGCGAAACGTTCCTGAGACTGATACATTAGTTCGTGTCCAAGAATAGCGGCAGCGGTATCGGGACTATCGATGACCATTTTTTCCGTCGGTCGTCGTTGAAAAGCTCGTTTTCCCAATTCGATCGCCGCTAGAATAGTAGTAGCCTTAGCCGGTCCAATGCCATGAATAGCGGTTAATTCCTGGGGCTGAATATCCCTCAAAACGTCCAAAGGATCCCGGCGATATTTACTCAATTCGTTGAGAATATGCTGTCCTAAACCCACCGCCGAGAGTTTCCCCTTACCTTGACCTGTAGCCAGTAAAATCGCTAATAATTCGGCGTTACTGAGGTTTTTCGCCCCGACACTGATTAAACGTTCCCTTGGTCTTTCACTGACGGGAATATCGGCAATTCTTAAGCTGTAGGTCATGGAAGTGGCAAGCTACCGCGATAAAATTCCATCATAATCGCAATTTTAGCCAGTGCCTAGAGGGATTTGGCCGGTAAATCAAGGGGAAAAACTCTCCTTACCGATAGCGAATTCCCGCATCTTCGAGGCGCTGTAAAGCTTCCCCTAATCGCGGGATATCGGCGATTAAACTGACGCGCACATAACCTTCCCCTCCCTCTCCAAAAGCATTACCCGGAGTGACGACGACACCAGTTTTTTGCAAAACACTGAGGGCAAAATCCGTGGAAGTCATACCGACGCTACAGGGAATCCAGAGATACATTGTCGCCTTAGAGGGGGGAATATCCCAACCTAATTGTCCCAAACCTTTGATTAAAAAATCTCGTCGCTGCCGGTATCTTTCCTGTACTTGTTTGACGTATTCATCCGGCAGTTGTAGGGCGGTTTCGGCCGCCTTTTGGATGACGGAAAAGATACCATAATCGAGATTGGTTTTCAGGGTGCGTAACCCTTGAATAATATCGGCATTGCCCACGACAAAACCGACGCGCCACCCAGCCATATTATAGGTTTTTGAGAGGGTATGAAATTCTACACTAATCTCTTTTGCCCCCGGAATTTCTAATAAACTGGTGGGCTGATAACCATCAAAACTTAATTCAGCATAACAGAGATCGTGGACGAGCATAATCTCATATTGCCGGGCCCAAGCAACGATTTTTTCAAAAAATTCCAGGGGGGCAACGGCGGCGGTGGGATTACTGGGATAGTTAAAATAGAGGATTTTAGCCTGTTTAGCCACATCTTCGGGGATAGAATCGATATCTATCAGCCAATCCTGTTCCGCTTTTAAAATAATCGGGTATAGCGTCGCCCCGGCAATCAAAGGACCGCGAAAATGGGCGGGATAGGCGGGACTGGGAACTAAGACCACATCGCCGGGGTTAACATAAGCTAGGGCCAGGTGAGATAGGCCCTCTTTGGAACCGAGCAAGGGTAAAGCTTCGTTATCGGGATTGAGTTCCACACCATAAGAGCGATCATACCATTTAGCGATCGCTTCTCGGAAACTGGCGGTTCCTTCAAAGGGTGGATAACCGTGAAATTGGGGGGTTTCAAAAGCTTGAATGGCCGCTTCGATAACTGGACGCGGGGCAAAACCGTCCGGGTTGCCCATACCTAAATCGATTAAATCTAGTCCTTCTTTGCGGGCTAAGGCTTTTAATTCATCCAAGCGGGCGAAAACGTAGGGGGGTAAGGCACTTAATCGCTTGGCGCGGCTATTCGTCCAATTTACACTCATTACTTCTTGGCTTACTGATCGAGGTAATCTAACATTATGACACGAGTGTATGGCTAATTTAAGTAGGTAGGCGTTAAAAGTTGTCAGATACCCCCCTTATCAAGGGGGGATTAAGGGGGGATCGAACCTAAAATCCATTTTTAATTTAATTATAACCAGCTACTTTGCAGTTAGTTATTAGCTGACTTCTTTGTGCCTCAGTATTGCTAGAATTGCCTGACATCGGAGATGGAGAGCCAAACTAAGGTAATCTGATTAATAGAGGCCCAAAATTACTGATTAGCCCCGGCATTACCCCCATTCTTCGCCATTATCGGCAGGTAAGTCCTCACTCCTCAATTCTTTTGTAAAATATGACTGCGATCGCTGTTCAGATAACTTCTATTTTACCCCCCGACACGACAGTTATTACCTGGCAACAAGTGCCAAAAGAGGAACAAGAAAGATTATCAAGGGCAATTAGGGGCAAAAGTCCTGAAATTATAGTTTATCCCGCTAATACAACCGCTTTATCCTCTCTGGTGCGTTTTACCAACGAAAATCGTCTGTCTTTACTGGCCTATGGTCAAGGCACTAAATTAGATTGGGGTGGATTAGTCGAGTCACCCGATATTTTAGTCAGTACCCAAAATCTCAACCGGATTATTGACCATGCTAGGGGAGATTTAACTATAACCGTGCAAGCTGGCCTTAAAATAGCGGATTTACAGGCTTTTTTAGCTCCTAGCGGTCAATTTCTTCCTCTTGATCCCAGTTACGCCGATAATGCCACGATTGGCGGTATTATAGCCACCGCCGATGCGGGAACATGGCGGCAAAGATACGGTGGTGTCCGGGATCTGATCCTAGGATTCTCCTTTATCCGTCACGATGGCGAGATTGCTAAAGCTGGAGGGCGTGTGGTCAAGAATGTGGCGGGATACGACATGATGAAGCTATTTACGGGTTCCTACGGCACTTTAGGGATTATCGATCAAATTACCCTGCGACTGTATCCCGAAACCGCTAACTCAGAAACCCTGATAATCACTGGAAATAGCGAAAATATTAGCAAATTGAGTCAAGTTATTCGGCAATCGGCCTTAACTCCCACCGTGGCTGAATGTTTAAACCCAGGGATGACGCAAGCACTAGGATTAGGGGAAAAAGTCGCTTTACTGCTGCGTTTTCAAAGCATTCCCGAAAGTATTAGCGAACAATCGCAACAGGTGAGTTATTTAGGACAACAGTTAGATTGTCAGACTAATTATTATCGGGATGAGGCAGCAGTTTCTCTAGGGCAAAGATACCGAAAAACAATCGATAATTATGACCAAGAGGGCAATTTTTTCGGCAAAATAGGATTATTACCTAGCAATTTAGCTCTAGTGATCGACCAAATTAACGGACTAGCCTCGATTAATATTAGTAGCGGGGTGGGTAAAGTTATCTTAAAATCGGAGGAAAATCTTGACAAAATTCGCTCTTTATGCAGTGCCAATCAGGGTTATCTAACGGTGTTAACCGCGCCTCCATCGCTAAAGGAAAAAATTGAACCTTGGGGTTATACAGGTAACGCAATCACCATGATGAAAACCCTAAAAACTAAATTCGATCCTCACGGTATTTTTAGTCCTGAACGCTTTCTTAACAAAATCTAATTAAAAATTATGCAAACCTCCGAACATTCCGTTAACTTTCAAGAATTAATCGACCAAAAAAATCAAGGATTTGACCCCAAGAATCCCCCTGCCCAAGAATTAATCGATAGTTGTGTTCACTGTGGTTTTTGTTTATCTACCTGTCCCAGTTATCGAGTGATTGGCAAAGAAATGGACTCCCCCCGGGGCAGAATTTATCTGATGAATGCCATCAATAAAGGGGAAGCAGTTTTAGACGAAACCACTAGCCAACATTTTGATACTTGTTTAGGTTGTTTAGCCTGTGTTAGTACCTGTCCATCGGGAGTACAATACGATCAATTAATCGCCGCAGTTCGTCCGCAAGTGGAACGCAATCAACCCCGCAGTTTTAAAGATAAAATTATTCGTTTTCTGATTTTTAATCTCTTTCCCTATCCCGTCCGTCTCAAATTATTTTTACCTTTCCTCTGGTTATATCAAACCCTGGGATTACAAACCCTAGTCAGGAAATCGGGTATCTTAAAAATGCTCTTTCCTCGTCTAGCGGCCATGGAATCAATTTTACCCAAAATCACCCTGGCCTCTTTGTTTAAAAACTATGCCGATGTTATTCCCTCCCAAACTGAAAAACGCTATCGAGTGGGAGTAGTTTTAGGTTGTGTGCAGCGCCTCTTTTTCTCGCCGGTAAATGAAGCAACAGTGCGGGTTTTAACTGCCAATGGTTGCGAAGTGGTTATCCCAAAAACCCAGGGTTGTTGTGCCGCTTTACCCGCACATCAAGGACAGGAAAAACAAGCACAAAGTTTAGCCAGACAAATGATCGATAGTTTCGCAGAAACCGAGGTTGATTATATTATTATCAATGCGGCGGGTTGTGGTCATACTCTCAAGGAATATCATCATATTTTAGCCGATGATCCTGAATATAAAGATAAGGCTAAGGAGTTTGTGGCTAAAGTACGCGATGCCCAAGAATTTTTAGCCGCAGTGGGTTTAACTGCTGATTTATCCCCGATTACCGAGACAGAATTAACCCTAGTTTATCAAGATGCCTGTCATCTTTTACACGGACAAAAAATCTCCGTGCAACCACGGCAATTATTGCAAAAAATCCCCAATATTAACTTAAAAGAACCTATCGATGCGGCCTTGTGTTGTGGCAGTGCCGGAGTTTATAATATGCTACAGCCAGATACTGCCGATGAATTAGGTCAGCAGAAAGTACGCAATTTATTAAATACTGGGGCTGCGGTGATTGCTTCTCCTAATCCGGGTTGTTCCCTACAAATTAAAAAACATCTACAATTACAGGGAAAAGATACACCCGTTATTCATCCCATCGAATTATTAGATTATGCCATTCGCGGGCTGAAAATTTCCTAGTTCATCCCCGTTTAAAACAGAAAACGGGTTTCTTCAAGAAACCCGTTTTCTATTAGATAGGGTTTGCTGAATAAATCTTAAAACCTTGTTGGGTAAGACTTTTAGACTTTTTTTCCCTCAAAAAGTGCCAACCATTGGAGTGATCGGGGGTAAAATTTAGGTACTTTTTCCCTGAAAATTAGGT
>NZ_JADEXI010000039.1:0-16079 GCF_015207185.1 Microcystis sp. LEGE 08355
GGTGTAGGGTGTAGGGTGTGGGGAGAACAAAGCTGCCCTTTACCTTTTGCCTTTTGCCTTTTGCCTTTTGCCTTTTGCCTTTTGTCTTTTGCCTTTTATCTCCTGTCTCCTGTCTCCTGCCTTCTGCCGACCGCCTTCTGCCGACCGCCTCCGTTAAATTTCTTCCCAAGTACCTTGAGCGGCGGTAATTTTCTCTTTAGCACTATTGCTAAAAGCGGCGGCCTTCACCTTGAGGGGAACGGTAATTTCACCATCACCCAAAACTTTTAAAGGGCCGTCGTTACTGGTGAGAATTTTAGCTTCTAGGAGACTTTCCAGGGTGACTTCCGTATTAGCGGGTAAAGAAGCCAATTTTCTCAGATTAACGATTGTGTATTGACGGGGGTTAACCAAAGGAAAATGCTTTAATTTCGGCACCCGACGATAGAGGGGCATTTGTCCCCCCTCAAAACCGGGGCGAGTCCCTGTCCCAGAGCGAGATTTTTGTCCGCGCATTCCCAGACCGCAACTAGCACCCTGGCCGGCCGAGATACCCCGTCCCACACGACGACGGCGTTTAGTTGACCCCGGTTGGGGGGCGATTTCGTGGAGTTTCATGGTGATTTCTTTAGGTGTACAAATGTTCTACAGATACGCCTCGATCCTTGGCCACTTCCGAGAAAGTGCGGAGGGTTTCCAGGGCGTTAACGGCGGCTCTAGCGTTATTGAGGGGGTTATCGCTACCGAGTTGTTTAGCGAGGATATTTTTTACCCCGGCTAGTTCTAAAACGGTACGGACAGCACCCCCAGCAATAACCCCAGTCCCCGGAGCAGCCGGACGCATGAGCACCTGAGCGCCACCGGAAGCACCCCGGGTGAGGTGAGTGATAGAACTAGCTTTAGTTAAGGAGACTTCAATTAGTTGTTTTTTGCCATCGGCCACACCTTTACGGACGGCCCCGATAACATCCCCTGCTTTGCCGACTCCCACTCCCACCTGGCCGTTTTCATTACCGACCACGACGATAGCCCGGAAGCTGAGTTTTTTACCACCCTTAACCACTTTACTAACCCGGCGGATCTGGATGACCCGCTCTTGCCAAGTGGTTTCTTTTTCTTTTTCGCGGTTGCCTTTGCGACGTTTTGCCATGGTTTTATCAGTGTTGAAAGGATATTTTAGAAGTTTAAGCCTGCTGACCGAGCCGCTTCTGCTAAGGCTTTGACGCGACCGTGATAGAGATTGCCACCGCGATCAAAAACCACTTGTTCGATGCCTCTTTCTAGGGCCCGTTGGGCCACCAGTTTACCCACGGCAGCCGAGGCTTCTTGAGTAGCGGTGGATGCCAATTCCCCGCGCAAGGTGGCCTCTAGGGTAGAAGCGGCCGCAAGGGTATGTTGGGCTACGTCGTCGATAATTTGGGCGTAGATGTGGTTATTAGAACGAAATACGGATAAACGGGGCCGTTCAGCAGTGCCACTAAGTTTGCGACGCACACGCTGGTGACGACGACGGACTGATTCTTTGCGACTAAGTTTCATGGTTTATTTTTTACCTCCTTTACCGCCTTTAGCACCTTTACCGCCAGCTTTACCAACTTTGCGACGGACGACTTCACCAAGATAGCGAATCCCTTTTCCTTTATAGGGTTCGGGGGGACGAACTTCGCGGATTTTAGCGGCAATGTTACCGACCGCTTCTTTGTCGATGCCACTGACGATAACTTGGGTATTATTTTCTACGGCGACGGAAACACCATCGGGCATCTCCATTTCCACGGGTTTACTGTAACCAACATTAAGAACTAATTTACTACCCTGCGCCTGGGCGCGGTAGCCTACCCCTTGGATATCGAGGCGTTTTTGAAAGCCGGTAGCGACTCCTTCCACCATGTTGGCTACTAGAGTTCTACAAAGTCCGTGGCGTTCTCTGGCGGTACGCGAATCGTCTTGACGGGTAACGAGGATGGTTTCGCCATCTTTATTGATGGTGACGGCGGTGGGTAGGGTTCTCTGGAGAGTTCCTTTGGGCCCTTTCACCGTCACGGTAGCACCATCGATATCGACGGTGACTTTATTGGGAATAGGAATCGGGCGTTTGCCAATACGAGACATAACAGTTATCAGTTATCAGTGGGTCAGATATCAGGGAAGAGTTATCAGTGGGTCAGCTATCGGGTTTAAACTTGGAAAGGCTGACGGCTGATAGCTTATCCTTGTTTACCAGATGTAGCAAAGGACTTCGCCGCCAACGTTTTGTTTACGCGCTTCGCGATCGGTCATAATGCCTTTAGAGGTGGAAACAATGGCGATGCCAATGCCACCGAGGACGCGCGGTAAGTCTTTACTGTTGGAATAAACTCGTAAACCCGGTTTACTGACTCTGGTGAGGGTAGTAATGATCGGTTGACGGTTTTTGCCTTTATATTTGAGGGAAAGAACTAATTGAGATTTAATCCCCTCACCCACTTCCTCAAAGTCAGCAATAAAGCCTTCGTCCTTGAGAACTTGAGCAATACTGCGCGTCATCCGCGTGGTGGGAATTTGAGTAGTGGTCTGCCGAACCGCGCAAGCGTTACGGATGCGGGTCAGCATATCCGAGATGGTATCGTTAGCAGACATGAATTACCTGTTTTTCTCCTAAATTGGGATCAACATCAGTGGTCAGTTATCAGTTATCAGTTATCAGTGGTCAGTTATCAGTTATCAGTTATCAGATTTGAGTATTAAGTGAGTAGTATTAAATAGCAGTTTCCTGCTGTCTTTTGACTGAATCACTGTTTACTGTTTACTGTTCACTGTTTACTGTTCACTGTTTACTGGTCACTGATCACTTATTTACTGGTCACTGTTTACTTTTCTGGTTCTTCGGTTTGTGTTATGCAACGGACGGGAGTTATAAGGGATGGAACCCTTATACATAAAGGCATTTGGCGATTTTTGTCAATTGCTTTTGCTCTAGAGCGAACTAATCAATTAAATCTCTTGCCAGATAAGGATTTAGTCGATTTATGCCCCCCTATCAAACCATAACAAGTAACGAAGAACCACTTTTCTCTTGATTGATTTATCTAAAGGGCATTCCCATCTCTTTGAGGAGGGCGCGTCCTTCTTCGTCGTTTTTAGCGGTGGTGATGATTGAGATGTCCATCCCGCGAATTTGATCGATTTTGTCGTATTCAATTTCAGGGAAGATCAACTGTTCACGAATGCCTAAACTGTAGTTACCACGACCATCAAAACTGTTACCGCTGATACCGCGAAAGTCGCGAATGCGTGGTAAGGCCAGATTAATTAGACGGTCTAAAAAAGCGTACATTCGATCGCCGCGCAGTGTCACCATCACACCCACGGGCATTCCTTCGCGAATTTTGAAGCCAGCGATCGCTTTTTTAGCCCTAGTGACTACGGGTTGTTGTCCGGTGATGGTGGACAGTTCCTCCTTGGAAGACTCCAAAGCTTTGGCGTTTTGTGAAGCTTCCCCAAGACCGCGGTTAACAGTAATTTTGATAACTTTAGGTACTTGATGGATATTGGTATAACCAAATTGTTCTTTCAGTTTAGGAACAATGGTTTCTTGATAGGTGGTTTTTAGTTTTTGGCTCATAGTTTTTCTGCTTACTTTTCCTGGGCTTGGTCAGGAACTAGAATTGATGGGAAACTAATCAATAATTTCGCCAGTTTTCTTCAGTATCCGCACTTTCCGACCGTCTTCGGTAAAGGTATAACCCACCCGACTGGCGATTTTTTTCTTCTCGGAATAGAGCATCACTTTGGAACTGTGAATCGGTGCTTCGTAGGTAACGATTTGACCCGATTCTCCTTCCTGTTGGGGTTTAGTATGTTTGGTGCGGATATTAACTCCCTTGACCACCACGGTACTTTCTTGGGGTAGGGAGCGTAAAATTTCGCCCACTTTGCCCTTATCGGAACCGGCGATTACTTGAACAACATCCCCTTTTTTAACGTGCATTTTTTGCCTTTGGGGTGAGGTTTGACTGTTTTTCTTACTCATTTTTTTTGACCTCCGATTGCCTTGATAATTTTGACTTTGATCAGAGAACTTCTGGGGCTAAGGAAACAATTTTGGTGTAGTTTTTATCGCGCAATTCCCGGGCGACTGGACCAAAAACCCTAGTACCTTTGGGATTACCGTCATTATTAATAATCACGGCGGCGTTATCATCAAAACGGATGCTCATGCCACTATCGCGACGGACGGTTTGACGGGTCCGCACGATCACCGCAGTGACCACATCGGATTTTTTCACGGGCATATTGGGGATAGCGTCCTTAACCACGGCGATAATTTTGTCACCGATGCCACCGTAGGTACAGTTACCTGTTCCCAGCACCCGCAGACACATTAGTTTCCGCGCCCCGCTATTGTCAGCGACATTTAAGTAGGTTTGTTGTTGAATCACGGTTTTTACCTAGGTGAAATTTAACTATCGGTTAATATTTCCGCCACTTCCCAACGTTTGGTTTTACTGAGGGGGCGGGTTTCACGAATGCGAACTCGATCGCCTTGTTTGGCTTGATTTTCTGCGTCGTGAGCCTTAAATTTCTGGGTTTTCACGACGATTTTGCCGTATTTAGGGTGAGGAGAGCGGTTTTCAATGGCTACCACTACGGTTTTATCCATTTTGTCGCTGACTACTACCCCAACTCTTTCTTTAACTGCCATAACGGGTTATGCCTCCGGGGTGGACTGGGCTAGTTGGCGCTCCCGTTCTACGGTCAATAATTGGCCGAGACGGTGGCGGGTGTGTTTGAATTCGTGGGTTTTTTCCAAGCGGCGGGTGGCCTGTTGCAAACGCAATTCAAACAGTTTCTTTTTGGCATTGAGGATAGCATCAGCGATTTCCTCATCGCTCATCTTCCTCACTTCGGCGATTTTTGGTAGAGCCATTAGACAAAATCCTCCTCGCGAGTGATAAATTTGGTCTTAATCGGTAATTTTTGAGCCGCTAGGCGCATTGCTTCCCGGGCCACGGGTTCGGCTACCCCAGCAATCTCAAACATAATGAACCCCGGTTTAACCACGGCCACCCAGAATTCGGGGGAACCTTTCCCAGAACCCATCCGAGTTTCTGCGGCCCGTTGGGTGACGGGTTTATCGGGAAAAACGCGAATCCAGATTTTGCCACCCCGACGAATATAACGAGTCATTGCCCGTCTGGCCGCTTCGATTTGACGGGAAGTAATCCAACAGGGTTCGGTGGCTTGCAGGGCGAAATCGCCGAAATTAATCGTATTTCCGCCGGTGGCCAGCCCGCGCATCCGTCCGCGCTGTTGTTTGCGGAATTTTGTTCTTTTGGGACTTAACATGAGCTATTTACCACTGATAAATATTAGGGATCAGCCCTCACTAGAGCGATCTTCAAACTGTTGACGGCGACGCTGTTGACGGCGCGGTGCTTGAGCGGGAACGGCGGCGGCAATTTCTTCTTGGCCGGGGATAATTTCGCCCTTAAAGATCCAAACTTTCACGCCTAGAATCCCGTAGATGGTGCTGGCGGTTTTATAGGAGTAATCGATATCGGCCCGCAGGGTATGCAGGGGAACTCGTCCTTCCCGCACCCATTCAGTCCGAGCGATTTCTGCCCCGTTGAGACGACCGCTAACCTGAATTTTGATCCCTTTGACTTCGGCCCTTTGCGCCCGTTGGATAGCTTGCCGCACCACACGACGGAAGGAAACCCGTCTTTCTAATTGTTGGGCGATGTATTCGGCGATCAGGTTGGCATCGGCATCAACGCGAGCCACTTCGATGACGTTAATACGAATTTGACGCTGGCCACCGAGGGCTTTTTGTAAACCTAGGCGCAGCTGTTCGATTCCCGTGCCACCACGACCGACGACGACCCCGGGGCGAGCGGTATGGATGGAAATATCTACTTGATCGGCCTTGCGTTCGATGCGAATATCGGCGATACCGGCATTAGCGAGGTTTTTTTCGACGTATTCACGAATGCGGCGATCTTCTTGCAGTAGTTCGGGGTAACGTTTCGCGTCGGCATACCAGCAAGATTTGTGATCTTTGATAACGCCGAGACGAAAACCGAGGGGATGGATTTTTTGTCCCATTGTGGTTTTTCTAGTTAAGGTGATTAGTCTTCGTTGCTAGGAGCGACGGCGACGGTGATATGACAGGTGGGTTTGCGAATTTGGTAGGCGCGGCCTTGGGCCCGGGGTCGAAAACGTTTTAGGGTCGGGCCGCCATCGGCAAAGGCTTGGCTAACCACCAAAGTGGCGGGATCGAGTCCTTCGTTATTTTCGGCGTTGGCAACGGCGGAACGCAGGACTTTGAGAATCGGATCACAGGCCCGGTAGGGCATAAATTCGAGAATAATTAGGGCTTCCCGATAGGAGCGACCGCGGATCTGATCGAGTACCCGTCTGACTTTCAGGGGTGACATCCGAATATAGCGGGCGATCGCTTTGACTTCGTTAGAGGTATCGATGGTCATTTCAGTTATCAGTTATCAGTTATCAGTTATCAGTCATCAGTTATCAGTGATCAGTTATCAGCCTTGGTGATTTATGATCACGACTATCTAGCTGATGGAGTAGCGGCTGATTTATTTCCGTCCTGCTTTTTTGTCGCTCTTGGCGTGGCCGCGGAAGGTGCGGGTGGGAGCGAATTCACCGAGTTTATGACCGACCATCTGCTCGGAAACATAGACGGGAACGTGCTGTTTGCCGTTGTGAACTGCGATCGTGTGACCGACCATATCGGGAATGATTGTCGAGGCCCGGGACCAAGTTTTAATCACTTGTTTACTGCCCTGGGCGTTGAGTTTTTCGATTTTTTCCATCAGGTGGCCGGCGACAAATGGCCCCTTTTTCAGTGAACGACCCATAATTTTTAGTCAAAAGTAAAGTAATAATTTCTAACCCTGGTTACGACGGCGCACGATCAGATCGCTACTGCGTTTTTTCTTGTTGCGAGTTTTGCGACCGAGGGCGGGTTTACCCCAGGGAGTCATCGGGCCGGAACGTCCGATGGGAGCGCGACCCTCTCCACCTCCGTGCGGGTGATCGACTGGGTTCATGACGCTACCCCGAACATGAGGCCGTTGACCGCGGTGACGGGTACGGCCAGCTTTACCGAGACTGATGTTTCTCGCTTCGGCGTTACCGACTTTTCCGATGGTGGCGTAGCATTCACGCCGGATCATGCGTACTTCTTTGGAGGGGAGGCGGATGGTAACGTAATCGCCTTCTTTCGCTACCACTTGGGCGAAACCACCAGCAGCCCGCACCATTTGACCACCGCGACCGGGGACGAGTTCGATGTTATGAACTTCTGTCCCCAGGGGGATGCGACTTAAAGGTAGGGCATTACCGACCTCGAAGGGAGCGTTTTCTCCGGCGATGACGGTATCACCAACACCTAAACCGGCGGGGGCGATGATGTAGCGTTTTTCCCCGTCTTTGTAGAAAAGTAGGGCAATGCGGGCGTTACGGTTAGGATCGTACTCGATCGCCGCTACTGTGGCGGGAATATCCCGTTTATCGCGACGAAAATCGATAATCCGGTAGAGGCGCTTATGGCCGCCGCCCCGATGACGACTGGTGACGACACCGCGATTATTACGCCCTTGTTTGCTGTGTTTGTGATGAGTTAGGGACTTTTCCGGTTCGGTTTTGGTGATCTCCTTAAAGTCGGAGATGGCCGCCTGCCTTGTCCCGGGGGTTAAAGGTCTAAAAGAACGAATACCCATAGTTTAGTTTTCCGTTATCGGGTTTCTTGGTGGTTATACGTCGGGATAGAGGGCGATCGAGTCGCCTGCTGCTAGGGTCACGATCGCGCGTTTGTATTGGGGTTTGTAACCGAGGAAACGGCCGACGCGTTTTTTCTGACGAGAGGGGCGGCTGGTGTTCACTTTCGTTACTTTCACGTCAAACAACAACTCGATCGCCGCTTGAATTTCCGGCTTGGTCGCTTTCAAAGCGACATCGAAGACGTATTTATTTTGTTCTAGGAGTAGGGTGGCTTTCTCGGTGACGATCGGCTTTAGGATCAGATCGGCTAGTTGTCTGGCTTCAGTTTTAAGCACCATAGACCTCCTCAATTTTAGCTAGGGCTGCGGCGGTGGCGATAACTCGATCGGCTAGGATGACATCATAGACGTTGAGACTATCGGCGCGAATAATTTTGAGATTGCAGATATTACGTCCCGATAAATAGACATTTTCGGGAATTTCCGTCAAAATCAGCAGAATTTTTTCCTCTGGACTGGCTCCCCAGCGACTTAAGGCAGCGGTGAGTTCTTTGGTTTTGGGTTGGGAGAATTGTTCAGCGAAGCTTTCCACCACGATAAAGTTATCGGCCTGGCTGATCAAAGCGGTTCTCAGGGCTAATCTTTTCTCTTTGCGATTGACCTTAACCTCAAAATCTCTCGGTTTTGGTCCGAAGATGACACCGCCACCACGCCAGAGGGGAGAACGGATCGAACCGGCCCTGGCCCGACCGGTGCCTTTTTGCCGCCAGGGTTTGCGACCACCACCGCGCACTTCCGAGCGGGTTTTGGTGGAGGCGTTACCTTGACGGGCCGCCGCTAGATGGCTGACGACGACGCGGTGAATTAGGTGTTTGGCGGTTTCGGGTTTAGCGGTTTTCAGTTCCAGGGTGCCTGTTCCCGCTTCTTCCCCTTGCCAATTTTTGACTGTGTAGTTAACCATGGCTTTAATCTTTCCTTGCCCTATTTACCAAATTTCTTGGCGGGGGTGATGTTTAACAGGGTTCCTGGTTTACCCGGGACGGCTCCTTTGATCAGGATTAGGTTGCGTTCGCTATCGATTTTGACCACGGACAGTTTGCGGATGGTCACTTGGGTGGCCCCGTATTGTCCGGCCATTCTCTTACCCGGGAAGACGCGGCCGGGGGTAGTACCGGCACCGGTGGAACCGGGGAGACGGTGGTTTTTGGAACCGTGGGTCATGTTACCGCGTTTGAAGTTATGGCGTTTTTGATAGCCGGAGAAACCTCGTCCGATGGTGGTTCCAGCCACATCGACTAAATCGCCTTCTTGGAAGATAGCGGCGGTAATTTCTTGGCCTAAAGTGTAAGCGGACGCGTCCTCGAGGCGGTATTCGATTAAATGCCGCAGGGGGGAGACACCGGCTTTGGCTAAATGACCGAGTAGCGGTTTATTGAGGGCTTTTTCTTTGACGGTTTTGTATCCCACTTGGATGGATTCATAACCGTCGGTTTTTTTCGTTTTGACTTGGGTGACGGGACAGGGACCGGCTTGAACGACGGTGACGGGAATGGCGACTCCCGTTTTGTTGTCGAAGATTTGGGTCATGCCCAGTTTTGTACCGAGGATACCGATAGACACGGATTGTTCTCTTTATCTTTACTAGACGACAATCAAAAATAACGTGGCCGTGGCTATAGGAGCGAGAAAAATCTTTCCCGCTTTATCAGCCTGCCCAACTTGAATGACTTTTTTCGAGTTATTTAAGCTGGCATCCCGTTAGATTCGTAAGTAGGACTAGACAGGGTTGCTGGTTCTGCCTAGATTGTTGCTGGTCTTTGTTTCTTCGGGACTTAAAGGGTTGATCTTCAGTATCCCGGCGAAGACCTAGCGACCAAGGCGGTTCTGCTTGGCAGTGCCTTCAGCACCACCTAACACCGATTTTGGCCACAATCAAACATTATATAACATTTTGGACTTTTTAGGCAAGAGGTTTTTTTAGTCACCGGCAATGATCCTATCTAGTCTGGCTGAAGGAAGGGGTGACAATGAGGTTAAAGTCTAGGCTGGGTGCGGGGTCTAGGCTGTGGGGTTGTGGGAAAATCTTCTCGCTGTCACCCTTCAAATTGATTAACTTAATTCTCTCGTCTTCATTTCGGGGAAAGTCTCAAGGTTTTTCCCTACCCCCCACACCCTGTTTCACTTTCAATCTGCTTGTCACCCCTTCAGGTTTCTGGTACTTTTTTAGCCCAAAAATTCGCAAAACTCTTTTCTAGCAAGGCTTAAACTGATATTCAGCAGATTGCAATTATAGTATTTATCTTAATGGTGAGGTACAAAGTTTTTGTTTGGGGGAATCGGTCGTTGGTGGTCGATATCAAATTAGGTTACACTGCTTGATGGGAATTGCCTTCAATGGGGGGGATGACAGCATTGTACTATCATCCCTTGTTTGGAGGTTAAATCGCTTGCAGGTCTTTTTCGCCGGTACGGATGCGGACGATCTGTTCCACGGGGGAGATGAAGATTTTACCGTCTCCGATTTCACCGGTACGGGCCGCCGAAATCAGCTTATCGACGACCATATCGACTTGCTTATCTTCGACGACGATCTCGATCTTGAGTTTTTGGAGAAATTCGACGGTGTACTCGGAACCGCGATAACGTTCCGATTGACCTTTCTGACGACCGAAACCTCTAACTTCGGAGACGGTCATCCCGACAATGCCCGCATTAACTAGGGCGATTTTCACCTCTTCCAGTTTAAAGGGTCGGATAATCGCTTCTACTTTCTTCAAAATATCTATCTCCTCGTTGCGTGACGATACTTTACTTTCTTGGTAAATTAACTGTTAATTCTAAACGCAGAATCCCGACAATAGCGCTTAAAGTCATGATTTCTTCAATTATTTTCCTTGGCCACAGTCTTCCACCGTGAAAAACTTCCAGGTGGGAAATAGCCCACCCGAAGCCATAAATAAACCAACTAGAGAGATAATCCTAACTGAAGACCAAAAACACCGTGAACTAGCAGTAAAATTAGGGCAATACTGCCGATATAGGCGTGGATAGTCCGGAAAAGTTCTTTTTTCCCGCCAGCGAAGCCAGTGAGGGATAATAATCCATTGAAAGCTAGTAAACCGATCGCGAGCGATCCTGTCCAGAAATGGCTGCTTTCGAGGATGGGATGTTTCTGCATGACTAGGGATAAAACACCACCGGTGTAACCGAGAGCGATAAATAAAAACAGCCAAGGGGCGAGTTTGCGGTGATCAGCCCGATTTTTGGCTACTACTTCCCCATCTTGGCTTAAACGGCTTTGCCAACCGGCATAGGCAGTATAACTACCCATAACTAAAACCACAATCCCCATCATGACTGGATGTCCCCAATGAACGATCGGTTCGGGAGTTCCGAGACTGCGAAAGGCAGCGGCGATCGGCTCTAGCGCATCACTTAAACTTTGATTCATGTTTGTTACCTAACTTTACAAAACCCTTTTGCCTAAGATTTTAGCCGATCTCCGGACTGGAAAAACTGCGGTTAGCCGAAAAAATGTCAAGCCTTCGCTAAATTTCTTAACATTTCAGCTAGAGATGAGCGGAGAAATATAGAATAGAGTCAGGGGAGACTAGGGATCTCCACGGGGATTAGCCCCCAGGAGGGAGTTATGACTTATCTGCTCAAAGATCGGCGATCAGCAGGGAGACTATTAGCTAGTTACTTGACAGAATATACCAATAGTGCTGGGGTGCTAGTTTTGGCTTTGCCCCGGGGTGGGGTTCCGATCGCCTTTGAAATTGCCCAAAGGTTACACTTGCCTTTAGATCTGTGTTTGGTGCGAAAATTAGGTGTACCGGAGCGCAAAGAGTTAGCTTTTGGGGCGATCGGTCAAAATGGGGTGCGGGTGATCAATGAAAGTATCGTTGACGACTTGCACCTATCGGAGGCGATGATGGAACGGGTAGCAAAGGAAGAAATGCTCGAATTAGAGCGACGCGATCGCTTGTATCGAGGTGAACGCCCCTTTCCAGTCTTGACGGGAAAAACGATTATTCTAGTAGATGATGGGATCGCTACGGGAGCAACGATTAAAGCGGCGATTCTGACCCTTAAAGCTGGGAATCCCGCTGCTATTATTATTGCTGTTCCTGTTGCCCCACCGGAAGTCTGTGATCAATTAGAAAAATTAGTCGATCGAGTAATTTGCCTACATAAACCCTACGAATTGAGATCAATTTCTCTTTGGTACGAAGATTTTTCCCAAACCAGCGATGAGGAGGTGCAAACACTTTTAGCCAGCGTCGATAGTTCTTTGATTTCAGTTTAGGGAAGAAGGGAGAGAGAATGGGTGCATCTCATTTTTTTAAATCTACTAAGTTGGGATTTTTAAGGAGAAACTCTCTTTTAAAATTGGCCATTACTTTCGATTTTATCACTCAATCCAAGCTTTTGGGGGGATCAAACCTAGGCTGTTGACTTTGTTGGTTTTAAGGTAAAATTATTTCATACAATAATGTTGTCGTTAAAATCAAGCAGAGGAAAAGTAAATGCAAGAGTTTAAAAGTCCAGTTAGTAGATTAGCACGGTTATTTCAGAAAGGTCGAGATAGCTGGAAAGAAAAAGCCTTAGATAAACAAAAAAAAATTAGATCACTAGAAATAAAAGTCAGAGATTTATCTGCGTCACGAGAGCAATGGAAACAACGTGCGCTGGCAGCAGAATCACAGATAAAAGAGCAGAATATAGAAGCAGAAATAGTCAAAAAAAAAGAAGAAACTGAAACCGAGGAAGCAAAGGTGAGAACAGTGAGGAATTAAATATCAAAGGTCATTCTTACGATGTTAAGACAATTCAGCAAGCTTTAGGACTTTTAATTGATTGTGGCATCAGTTTGAGAGCGACAGAGAAAGTATTCGAGTTATTTGATTCTGAATCAAAGACAACTCCCAGCTTTAGTTGTATAAGAAAATGGCTAGGAAGAATTGGAATATATGAATTGACAAGGAAAAAAGAATATCGAGATGATTGGATATTTATTATTGATTTTACCATCGAACTAGGAAAGCAAAAAGCTCTAGTCGTATTAGGAGTTTTGCGGCAGTATCTTATCGAACAAGTAATTGCTCAAGAACGAGGTTTATCACCTGAAGATGTAGAACTACTAGGATTAGAAATTATGGATTCGACAAAAGGGGAAATAATCCTTAGTAAGCTAGATAAAATAACTGAACGAGTAGGTAAACCAGTACAAATAGTCGCAGATCATGGTAGTGACCTTGCACGTGGAATCAAGCTATATCAAGAAAATTATCCAGAAGTCATTTACACTCATGATGTCACTCATGCAATGGCTTTGCTTTGAAAATATAGGTTAGATGCAGATGATAGATATCAGTCATTTATTCAAAAATGTAATATATGTAGACAAAGACTCCAACAAACAGAATTATCTTTTTTATCTCCTCCAGCGCAACGTTCTCAGTGTCGTTACTTTAATGTTGAAAGACTGACTAATTGGGGAATTAATCTGTTAAACTCTCCAGAAGAGACTCTGATTAAATTAATGCCAGATATTGAACCTTCGCTGATTTATCCGAAAATAATAGAGAAGTTGAGATGGTTAGTTGATTACGAAGCAGACTTGATTTACTGGAATCAAATGGTGACAATGACACGCAGTCTAGAAACCCAATTAAAACAATTAGGAATTAATTTTCAATCTCTGAAATATTTTCAGGAAAATCAATTTGAATTTGTTAACAGTTCCCTTCAGGATTTCCAACAACAGCTCTTTGATTACCTGACTAATCATTGTTCACAAATCAAGGATAAAGAAGCTTTTTTAGCCACTTCTGATGTGATTGAATCGTTGTTGGGAAAATATAAGCAATTTTCTGCACGTTGTCCATTTAAAGAGATGGGACAGATGTTATTAACCATTTGTTTATCTACGATGAATCTAACGACTGGCGTTGTGAAAAGTGCACTCGAAGCCATTAGTTTTGCCGATGTTAAAGAATGGCTCGTTGAAGTTTTTGGACAATCTATGCTCTCAAAGAGAAAAACTTTATTTTCAGCCAATATTGACGACACAGAAACTGCATGAACTTTTATCATTCAAAAAGGTACAGAGTCAACAGCCTAGGCCACACCCTACACCCAGGAAAAACTTTTTGCCGCAAACCCTACTTAACGTTTGTGATCAACTAATTGGCTGAGAGTCACCACCTGATAACCTCGATCGTGTAATTTCGCTAATAAATTCTTCAGCACGATCGCCGTATTCTCATCTCTTTCGGGGGAACCACCGTGAAGCACTACAATCGCCCCGGGGAAAATAAATTGCGAGATATACCAAGTGGTAAATTGAGGATGATTCGTTCCTTTTCTGGTATCTAAAGGGATCATGGAAGCGAGGGCAAATCGGGACTCGTAGCCAGAGAATTTACCCAAAAACGAGCGCATAGATTGATTATAGAAGGCTTGACCGGGACGATACCAGCGCGGCGCTTGACCGGCAAGACGACTTAAAATATCGTTAGCTTCCCGAAACTGACTAGCAAAAGCGTCGGCAGCCAGTTGACTGGTGCGGAGATCTTGGCTGCCGTGATTAGCGATTTCGTGACCTTGGGCGATTAGACGCTCAATCAAGGTGGAGTTCGGTTGCAGGTGTCCCGTGATCAGAAAAAAAGTCGCCTTGACGGGAGTTGCCCGGCTGGCTTTTTCTTGATTATGAGCGGCGATCGCGGCTAAAATGCGATCGGTGGATTTTTCTTCGGGATCGTTGGGAGTGGGTAGATCATCGATAGTAAGGGCGATAATTTTCTCTCCTGTCGGTTGATAGAAAATTGCCCCTGGGAAAAGTCGAGCGACGCTCGAGATAATTAATTTGGCAATGCTCATTTGGGGGGTTAAGGGATGAGAAGAGAAGCAAAGATTAGCGATTACAGGCTAGTGACTGAAAGAATATTTCTCTAGGAGATATTTTCGCATTTTATTCAGTTTCTGCATCAGCGACAAAACTGAGGATAGCGACTCCTGGTCAAAATAGGGTAGTGGTCACGATCGCCGCAGCTAATCCCAGACGCTGATGACAACTACCAAACCGGTGAGCCTTTTCTCCTAAAGCCGAGCGATCGGATGCTGGTAGCTTGAAAGCTGAGATAATCCAGATAAAAACCCTATGAACATTGGAAAGACCCCCAGTCACAGTAGGAGAAGAGTCTCCTACTGCCTGCAAACTTAAATGATCTCTCAATCTAGATCACTACCACTGGTGTGGCGACAGCAATGTCGTAATCACTCAGTTGAATGATTGCATCACTAGCGGCTTGGAAACCGGCCACTCCATTATTGAGAGCGATAAAAGTACCACTTTGACCTGTCACTTTAAAAGCCGCCGCCGTGTTAGCAGCAAAGGCCGCATTAGTCAAGACCAACTGAATCGCCGCTGCGGTTAAAGAAGTAGCTGTCCCTTTCGATGCGGTCAAAGTGATTGGTGCAATAGACCCAGGGGCATTAATGCTATCAAGACTGGCACCCGTACCATTGTAGCCTTGAATAACATCAAAGCCACTCAGCAGCGACTCACCGAGAGAATTGTAATTCAAAGTATCCAATCCATCGCTTCCCGTCAGGATATCTTTGCCAAGACCACCTGTCAGGCTATCATTACCAGCCTCACCGGTGAGGGAATTGGCCAGACTATTGCCCACAATGGTGTCGTTGAGGCTACCACCAATGACATTTTCAAAGGCAGTGGCACTAGCTAGGGTGAGAGTGAGATTTCCGGCGGTGACGGTTTGGGCGGCGGTACTGCCGAGATTGAGGTTAATGGTTTTAGTTGTGGTCGCCGCAAAGTTGAGGGTATCGATTCCAGAGGCATCAATGAGGCGATCGCTACCCAAGACCAGATCCGTGTCGAAGAGGTAAGTGTCGTTATCAGCCCCACCATCGAGGGTGTCGTTGCCAAGGCCGCCGTCGAGGGTGTCGTTGCCATCACCACCATCCATCGAGTCAACACCAACACCGCCATCGAGGACATTGTTGCCACTGTTGCCCGTGAGGACGTTGTTTTTGTCATTGCCAGTCGCGTTGATATCGGCACTTCCCGTCAGGGTCAGATTCTCAATCCCATATCCTTGGTTATCAGGTGTCCCCGGCGCTAGGGAATAGGTGACTGAGGCAAATACCGTATCGGCCGTTCCCCCTAGCTCATCATCGAAGACCTCCTTAACGATGTCATCACTGTTGTCCACGAAGTAGGTGTCGTTGCCATCACCACCATCCATCGAGTCAACACCAACACCGCCATCGAGGACATTGTTGCCACTGTTGCCCGTGAGGACGTTGTTTTTGTCATTGCCAGTCGCGTTGATATCGGCACTTCCC
>NZ_JADEXI010000040.1:0-15835 GCF_015207185.1 Microcystis sp. LEGE 08355
AACCATCACCGACATTACTTATGCAAAATGGTATGAGAGTGTCATAGTTGATGGGGTTCATGGTTCATATCCTCCTGTTGGTTTAATTTCAAGGCGATAAAGTCCGTAAATTATTAATTAGCCGAAACAGTCCTCCTTAATTACTTCCTTGAATTTAATAAGCTTTTTGGCTTTGCGACTCTAAGGCTTTGATTTTTTCGGTTAATACAGATATGGTAGTTTGTTGCTCTTGCAAGACTTTAGTTAATACGCCAACTATGTCCATAATACTCACTCCTTTTCGGTCAGAAGTTGCCAACAATTCTGGTACATCGTCACGATATTGCCATTGAGGATAAATGGCATTACTTAAACGATAACATAGGTGATAAAGTCCTTGAGCCTGTTGATTTGTTGGAGTCATGTAGTCAAGATGTAAATTCTTAATTAATAGTTTAGACTCACTCAACAGATTCATTTAGTAATGGGCTATTTATTCTTTGGTTACGCCACCGACCCATCCTAAATTTACCAAAACCCAAATTTTTCCCATACTTTCACCATTTCCGTTGCCATTAAAACATTGCAGTGCTTTTCCCAAAGTATAACTGGGAATATTGGCTTTCATCGCACAACCAGGTGTAGAAGAAGTAGTTAAAAAATCTCCTGCATTTATAAAACCATTTTCGGTAGTAACTTTTGTTAAAACTCTCCCTGCTAGTGCTAAGGGTTTTAAGTCATCGCGATTAACATCTGTTGGATGACTTCCCCCTATGATTAAACCGGCGGTATTTGGATCGGAAATGACTCCTGCAACTTTAGAATCGTCAGGTTTATTGCTTTTTGCCAAAAGCACGCGATTATCTGGAGGATTTTCAATTACAACAACATCTCCAGGATCGAGATCATCCTCAGTTTTTACAGGGGTCATTTCTGCAAGATCATCCGAACTACCAAATCGTAAATTACCACCAGCCCACAATGCTCCTACAGCTAAATCTTGATATTTGGTGCCATCAGCCCTCGATAGATATACCCACGTATTTGATTCATCATCTGGCCATCTTCCTAGTCTCCAACCTCCTTGACTCTGGGAAGAATCACCGCTACCAATCCAGCCATCATTGCCTCTAACATCAAGCTTATACTTGGGACTAGAAGTTCCAATACCAATATTTCCCCCTGGTGTAATGGTTAACCGATAGTCAGCAATACCAGTCTCGACAAAATTGAGAGCATTATTGGGAGCAATATTAATATGCCACTGACCGCGACCCGGAGAACCATCGATTTTGCTGAGATAGAGATGGCTGCCAAAACTAGACTGTGTTCCTTGGTTAATGTGGAAATTTCCATTGACCGTCAGGTTATCCTGAATTGTCAGCGCTCCGCTCATCGTATCCCCGGCTTTTTTAACTGCTAGGTCGAGGTTTTTTACAACTCCCGTTAAGTTTGAGCCATCTCCGAGAAATGAGGTAGCTTTGACATTGCCATTGACCTCTAATCTTTCGGTAGGAGCGGCGGTGGTGGCAATGCTGATATTGCCAGTAACAGTCAAATTATTTTGAATTGTCAGAGAACCTGTCATCGTATCCCCGGCTTTTTTAACTGCTAGGTCGAGGTTTTTTACAACTCCCGTTAATTTTGAGCCATCTCCGAGAAATGAGGTAGCTTTGACATTGCCATTGACCTCTAATCTTTCAGTAGTAGCAGCGGTGGTGGCAATGCCGATATTGCCAGTAACAGTCAAATTGCCACTGACCTCTAACTTAGCCCCTGGGGTGATTGTTCCAATACCGACATTGCCATTACCCAGAATCGTCATTTTAGTAGTAGCGTTCGTCCCAAAACTCAAGGCATGGTTAGTTTTCGTACCGAGAATCATGGCTACTGCTGGCGACCCCCAGCAGCCCTTCTCGTGGACAGACACTCGCCCATCAATCTTAGCGGTTCTAACCGATAATTTGGCATCAGTAACCCCTAAAAGATCGAGAATGCGGCTCCAACCTTCTGGATTTTCTAGGGTAGTAGTGCCGATGCCGACGTTGCCAGCAACCGTAAGAGAATCATTGATGCAGAACTGTTTAGGTCCCCCATAGAGCAAGCATGGCCAATCGCTTTCAGGAACGTTGTCTCTTCCCAGTTTTAGACTGCTGTAGATACCGACTTCATTTAAAGACATGATGATTACCTCCTTTTTTTATTAATAAGTAGTCGTGCAAAATTAATTTCCTAGTGAAGATAGGCAAAAGGCAAGAGGTAGGAGGCAAGAGGTGGTTAGATATGTGTAATTAATTTTGCTTAGGTACTTAGGAGTTGGGCAAAATCGCTAACTGTTGAGAACTGCCCTAGCTCTACTCTACTAATATAGCAGAAATCAGTGCAAGCTCAGGCATTTTAACGGCTATTGCTTGACAACGGGCTTGCAAGGCTTCTTGCTCAGCTTTTAGTTCTTTGAAAGCTTCCACAGTCAGGGCTTCAAAACCCATGATGGTCAGAGTTTTATAGCCATCAGAACTGTCACCAACCCATTCTGGAAATACGGCTGCCACCTCTTGCGCCAGGAACCCAATTTGAGTCCCGGTCAAATTTCCTTGCTTTTCTGGTTCTTTCCATTCATAAATTACTCCTCGCAGTTGCATCAGTTTCTCTAAAGCTTTCTCTAGGGGACGGATATTTTGTTTAAGTTCTGTATCCAGTCGCGGATACTCAAAAGGTATAGCTTGTGCGAGAAGAAGGGCAAACTGGTTGGCATCTCCACCCCGTTCAACCCATTCCGTCAAGTCTTTTACGTCCGAAGGAAGGTTGACAACTTTAATCTCTCTTGCCTTGCCGATTAAAGCCAATCCGACTTCTTTTAATTGGCGCTGTCCGGTGCGATCGGTATCGAGACAGAGAAAAACGCGCTTGCCCCGCAGTGCCTCGGAATAGTCCTCTCGCCATTGGTAAGGACCAAGGGGGTTAGAGGTAGCCGCCCAACCGACAGGGAGCCCCAATTGCCTAGCGGTGTCTGCATCCTTTTCTCCTTCTAAAACCAAGACAGTGTCGGCCTCCAGCACATCCGCTAGGTGATAGAGGACGAGCCTGATACCCCCTAGATGCCAGCGCCATCCTCCTTGACCATCTGGGCAGCGTTCCCGAAAGCTTTTAGGATGGAGGCGAACGACTTGAAACAGCAAGTTGCCCTGCTCATCTGTGTAGTCATAGGTAGTGACAATTTGGCTGTGACTGGGTGGGGGCTCTTCCTGAGCAACTTTTTTCCAGGTAACGCGCCGCTTTTCTTCAATTGCGAGGTCAGGCAGTAACTCGTCAAACTGCTTGGCTTGCTGGATTAAGAGAGCAAACTGGTCAGCTTGCCCGCCTTTCTCGACCCATTCCGTTAAGTCTTTGACTCCCGGAGGCAGGGTAATTACTTTAATTTCTGTTGCCTTATCCCGCAAAGCGAGTCCGACTTGCTGTAAGTGAAGTTGTCCGGGGCGATCGGTATCGGGACAGATCAACACACGCTTGCCGACCAAAGCCTCTGAATATTGAGTCCGCCACTGACCCGAGCCAAAAGGACTGGAAGTGGCAGCCCAACCAGCAGGAAGCCCTAATTGCACAGCCGTCTCTGCATCTCTCTCTCCTTCAAACACGATCGCTGTGTCGGCATTGAGAACATCTGGCAGGCGATAGAGAACTGGCCACACCCCTTCCAGATTCCACAGCCATCCCCCTCGACCATCAGGGCGGCGCTGTCGGAAGGTTTTGGGCTGGAGGCGGACGACTTGAAACAGCAAGCGGCCTTGCTCGTCCGTGTAGTCATAGATCGTAAGGATTTGGCTGCCGATGGGCGGTGGATGTTCCATAAGATTCTCTGAGATTGTTCCTTTCAAGCCCCGTCACTCTAGAGCGTCCCGACTGCTAGTTGTCGTTCGAGTTCTTCACACCGTTTTTTCAGGGCTTCATTTTCTGCTTTTAACTCCTTGAGAGCCTCGACAACCAAGGCTTCAAACCCTCTGATGCTTAGGGTCTGATAGCCGTCGGCATCTACCCCAATCCATTCGGGAAACACGGCTTCTACTTCTTGAGCGATCAGCCCCATCTGCGGTCCGGTCAAGTTTCCTTGTTTTTCTGGTTCCTTCCACTCGTAGGATACGCCCCGCAGTTGGAGGAGTTTATCTAAGGCTCCCTCTAGGGTACTGATATTCTTTTTGAGCCTTTCATCAGAGGAAATGCCCCAAGCCCCTCCGCCTGGTTTGAAGGCATTGCCTGTAACCGTCAGATTGCCGCTAGTGGTGTCAACCAAAAGCCGCCATCCCGGCTGGCCAGTGCTGCCCCAAAAACCGACCGAATTCTCATTGAATAAGCCGATGAAGGCAGTATCAACTTCACCGTAATAGGCGTTGACGCTGGAACACCAGATGCCTGCGGTAGGAGAACTGTTACTAATTTGTCGCAGCCGCATTCTGCCCCGGCATTCTAACGACTCATTCGCGCCGATATTGTTGTTAATAGTCAGTCCATTGACTACAGTTAAGGTGTTAGCGGTGAGACTGCCATTACCCGTAAGGGTCCCCCCACTGATGGGCAAAGCTCCTACCTGGGCGGCTGTTGTATTGTGGGGATTATCTGTACGGGCTGAATGAGTTTCGCCAATGGTGATGCGTTTGTTGGTATTATCTGGGGTGAGGGTAATAGCGTTTGAGGAGACTAAATCCACATTGCCGCCGGGATTGTTCACCCCGTCGATGCTGACTAACGCTCCTACTTGTGCGGCAGTCGTGCCATGCGGATTATTCGTGTTATTGGCGTGATTATTAACGAGGGCAGTTACCTCGCTATCCCGGGCAATTGCTGGGTCAATTCTCGCCTCATTAATCACCCCTGTACTCGCATTAATCTGAGTAACAAGGCGGTTCGTTCCTCCCTGATTATCAATTAGGGCGGCGGTTGTTTGGTGGGGGTTATTGGTGTTACTGGTGTGGCTATCCAACTCAGTCCCATCAGCAGAAACATCCCGACCATCCACTGTCCCAGTCACTTCCAGATTACCAGTAACTCTCAGGTTACTTTGTAAATCGGCTCGTCCGGCGGCTCCTAAACGCATCCGGGACCATTGGGAGGGGTCAACATTAGTATCAGTTAAAGTGAGACTACGGGCTTCTAAATCGCCAGCAACAACCCCAGCAGCACGCCGCCGATTGACTCCCTCTCCTTCATCGGTGGCTGTAATTTTGCCCTCAGAGTTCACTGTCACCCGCCCCAAGATTAATTGCAGACTCAATTGATCAGCGGAAGGGGGATTTTCACTTATATTAATGGTGGGGATTTCTTGTACGCGGGTAAAGCCTTCTACTCCCGTTTCATTCGTCTTATCGACTTGCTTATACTCGTGGGCGATAGTAACATAGACCGTTTTATTAACAAAGCCAGATAAATCTTTATTAGCTTTCTCCACTAGCACAATCTCTCGTCCCTCACTGTCAATCGCCATGCCTTCAGCAATTTCTATCTGGGACGAACCAATAGTATATTGTAATTTTAAGCCATCGGCGATGCCCCAAGTGTGGAGATTCTCATTGTGTCGCCGTCTCATCTCTAGGTGATAGGTTTGTTCCTCAGTAAAATCGGGGGCTCGCAGGAATTGCCCGTTAAAGTAATTTAAGCGTTTGATTGGGTTAGCCATCTTTCGTCTCCTTGGGTAAGTTTAGATTGCAGTACAGATAGTGTTAGGTCGGTTATCTTCAAAGCGGATCTAAAAGAGTATCGATGCCTACAGTGGAATTAACATCAATCCGAAATACAGGCGTTACTACTGTAATCGGTTGGCGATAGTCAGTGTGAGCTGGTTTTTGTAAATCGACAATAGCGGTAACAATCTCTTGCTGTTGCTTGCGCCGTTCAGGATTGGCCGTTGGCAAAACAATTTGCACCCAAAAGAAGAAGGGAGCGCCACCATCAAGTATGGTATCTTTCCCAATGGTAGCATGGACACCTACCTGAAATGGCGCGTTCAGTTCATTGACCTGCACACCAACATCAGATGTCGTCTGTACCCCCGTTTGGGTATAAATAATTAAAGCTTCTTCTAAACCGCGTTTAGTGCCTCGCAGCCGATACAATTGAGTCGCCCTAGCAATTAACAGTCGTTTCTTATTTTCCTCCCAATCATCCCGCAGAGTCAAGGCTACCCAACTAGCCAGCCAAGGTAAGAAGTCGAAGTCTTTGTCCCTGGGGTCGCTGGGAGCGCGTTGAGAGGCACTCAAGTTGGCTCCAGCCTCAAAATACCGATACACTCCCGCTAACTGGGTTGTTCCGCTACTAGCTGGATTGAGTAGCTTGTCTAAATCGGTAATGTTTCCTCCCCCCAGAATTTCTTCTAGACCCGGTTGGGGGACTTCTAGGGATACTTCTCCTAAACCAAGGATAATTCTTTCAAAAGCCAGTAGGAAGCGACCGAGAAAATTCGGCTGGTTAGCTTCACTATCTTCTTGAAAAATAGCCGGTAGGTAATTTAGTAAACTACTTGCCTGTCCAGTTCTTTCATTGATTGTCATAAAATCCCCTCCAGAAAAAATTGTTTGATCACTTACTTGCTCAACCAGTAATAGCTGAATTCACCTCAACCAGCGATCGCAAATCAATCACTTCTCCTGCTTTGATTAACAGCCATCCCCCTGGTTCTTGGTTGCGGTCGCTGGATAATTGAATAGAAGTAACCTGAGCAATACCAGTAATAATTGTTGCCAAATTTAATTCAAGAGAATTTGTCTCAAGATACTGAGAATCTACTAAGTTCAGGCTGCTCAGCTTGATTGTTTGGGTGGCGGTAACTTCAATTTTCATGTTAGTTGCACCAGTCGGATTTAGAGCGCAAATTGTTGGATATAAAGGATGGAAAAAAGCTCGGGTTTGGCTTTTAATTTCTCGCTTCAGTAAGTCAGGATTTGCTCCAGAAGCAGCCCTAACTTTAATTGTTAACTGCACTACCAAAAAATTAGCACTAGGTGCGATCGCTATCTGGTCTAGTTTGAGGCGGTTTGCCGGCAGATAATGGTCATACAGTTCCAGTCCAATCGGTTCCCCCCGATCATTCCAGAGGGTTTCTGTTGCTAGGCAATGTTGATCTTCTGGCTGGCACTCGCTGACAAGTAGAACGTCTGTTAAATAATCAATTCCGTCAATTTTTTCTAGTAATTCATACACCTCCGAGACGTGAACATCTCGACTAAAAGGCCAGTTTTCCGGGTCAAGGAATTGCTGCATAGCTTTGACGATGCCGTTGCTGACTGTCTCAGTGAGTACATCAGAGCGACGAGCAACGAGAATTTCCACACTGATAGGAGTATAGGTCGGACCGACAACCGACAGGCGAGTAGTGAGGATAGACCGTTGCTGAAGATATCCCTGAAGTGCATCTCGTAGTAGAGTCGTTGGTTGGGGTCCTAATTGATTGGCACTGTCACTATCTTTATCAGGTAGAATCAGAACACTAACATAGTTAGGTTTACTTTGCTTCTTTTCTTCTTCCCTCCCTGCTCCTAAATAGCGTTGCGGAACACAGTAAGCGCGTTTAATTTTTTGGCTCACTTTTGAGGGTAAATTTTCTTCTTTTACCTCTAAATTAGTAGTATCCCACCATTCTTTGCAGCGGTCTTTAAGAGATTTTTCAAGTAATTTGTCCGCCTTTTCTTCTTGCTGCATCTGCACTAACCAGATGTTAAATTTTTCCTGACTTAGAATTTCGTAATCTTCAGCCGTTATTGCTCGATATTCATCCCGCAAATTTAAAACAGCATCCTGGATTTCTTGTGCTAAATCCTGATTTTGCTCGGCAACCCAATCAGGTCCATTAAGCAACCGCAAAAATGTTCGCAAGTTATCATCAGTTATTCGATTTTGCCGATACAGCAACATTTCCGTCAAGTAGGCCAACATTTCAATCAGGGTAATGCCTGGATCGGAGGGATTATAATTTGTCCATTCCGGGGCGTAGTTAGGAATCAGTCTGAGGGCTTCGGCAACAAGATCCTCATAAGTGCGGTCATCTAAGTTAGGCAATTCTAAAGGCATGGTAAATAATTCACAATTTAATTAATTTTCAATCTTCAAAAACTGCAAGCTTCCTCAAGATTCCTCAAAAAATAGGCTGATGGTGTGAGTACCAGAATAGACTAAGAAACGGCCGGTCTTTCTTATCGCCTCAACCTCCTGAGAAACCCTGCCATCATCGACCAGGAGGCGGCGAATATAACTGACCCCCGGGACGGCTTCTAATAGGGCATAAAAATCGGATTTGTAGGGTTCGCGTCCAAAATCCCAGCCATTGCCATCTAATCCGCCCGTCAGGGGGTGTAAAAATTGCTCTAGGGTTGCTTTAACTGCTTGTTCGACAGCACTGGCTCCTTCGAGTGAACTCAAAGCAATTTCGACATTAACGCTTACTGGGATATAAGGAGGCCCAACCACCAGAATCTCGACAGTTGGACAAGCACGCGCTCTGAGAAACTTTTCAACTCGGCTAATCAGTTCCAGACTTGGTAGAGGCTTGAGCGCCTCAGAGCGCGGTACGATGATGATGCTGGTTGTTCCCCGTCTAGGTGCTTGCTCAGGTGGATCTCCTAGCCAATGTAGAGGTAGGCATTTCGCCCTTGCCACCTCTGGGGAAGCCAGTTTTGCTAAGTCTTCGTAATCTTCTAGGGTGACGGCGCGATCGCGGTGACGGATAGTTTCAGGGAGGCGATCGCGCAGGGATTCCAGGGTCTCTGCTTCTGCTCCACCCACCGCCGCTTGTAAGTTGGTCACTTTCTCGATGTAGGGAACTGTGGTCTTCAGTTGCACAATACTATCAACAGGTTTATTCCCCGCTTTGCCACCGCCTGTCTGATACCGCGCTATCCTTAGATTACCAGTTCCCAGAGGCGGAATCAGCCCGTTGCGTCCGTTACCAAACCGAATTTTGCCCGTAAGCTGGTCGAGGACGTAGTGGCGATCGCGGGAACTTGAGCCATAAAAATCAGGAACTTGCTGCCATTGTACCCAGACTTCTCGAGAATTGGGAGTTGGGGTAATCGGGTTGCTATTTCCTGGCAGTTTTAGTCTCTCTAGCTCTAGTTTTGAAGGTTTTTCTGGTTCTCTGACCTCTAATTGTGGGTTTTGCAGGACGGGAAAGCGAGTCGTTTGGAAAATTTGATTTTCTGACCCGTTACTAGAACCTAAAATTTCCTTGACAATCGTGAGCGTTTGGCTGGCAAAAGTTGTATTGAGGGCAAGGTTGATGATTCTAGGTTCAATGAGATAGTCTCCTGTTTCCCACTGTACCCGTAACCAGTAACGTTCCGATAAGTCAAACTCGGCTTTAGTTTGACAGTCAGCCGGAACCAAGAATTTAATTAATCCTGAAAGGGTGAAATTTTCGCTGCCATCATCGACCGTAAGTTTGGACCAAGCTTGTCCATTCCAATATTGCCAAGATAACCGGACTGGCGACATTGGCGGTAGTTGGTCTGCCACAAAAGTTTCTAAAGTAGCAGTATAAATAGTAGCAAAAGTATCAGGACGGCTCAGGCGGAGGAAAGCAATATCTCGGTTTTCCTGATTGAGATCTTCGGGAATAGTAATCTGCACTTTTAAGGATTTTATTTCCCCAGGAGCAAGAGTAATTGAAGTCCCTTCCTCTGAGATTGTCGTCTCCCAATTATTGCCCCAAATTTCCACTCGCCAAGTGACTGATTGCTCCGTATCATTTGTTACCCATATAGGATGGGTGACTATTCCGGTTGTCGCAACTTGACGACTGTAGGGAGGAGAAAGAGGGATAAATTTTTCCCCATATTTCAAGTCTGCTAAGGAGACAAAAAGACTCAGAGGACGATTGGGAAATTTGGAGCGATTTTGCGGGAGGGTAAATCCTAGATATAACGAAGGATGAGATTCTGTGAGGGCTTCAAAAGGAATAAATGGTTGTTCTTTCTGTTGAATGTAGGTAAAGTTATTGTAGGTTTGACAAGCAGAAAGGGACTGAGTAGCATTATATGTATAACTTAGGGTTAGGGATTTGAGCAAAGGGGGAGAAAGGGTGTTAGAAATTAACCATACTCCTGTCCCCACTGGATGAGGCGATTGTAGGGCTTCTGTCAAGGTCAGGCTATTATTTGAGGTATTAACAACCCCGATAGTTCGGACCTCCTGAGTGTTAGTTCCCGTGGCAATTTGGATGCGATCGCCTGGCATAAACCCCCGGCTACTGTTGACGATAATTTGCTCGGTGTTTTCCCTAATTTCTTGTCTGAGGGTAGTAAAAGTAGGGGGTTGAGAGGAAGTACCCGTGCCATAGTTTCCCCGAACAATCCGCACGCGAATCCAATAATTATTCTTGCCATTAACTTCACCTAATCCTATCTGATTGGGCAAAGTAAAAGTGATTGAACCGCTTTGGCTGAATTTGGCAGTTGCTAGACTACTGGGAGTTACCAATAATGGCTGCCAAGCCTTACCATCCCAAGTATCGAAGGCTAATTCAACTTCATTTTCGCTGTTGACGGGGACAGTTTCATTGAGGGTGATGTTGACTGTTACCCTAGCTCCGGCTTTGGAAAAGACTTCCTGACTAGCTAGGTAGAGTGTGTCACTGAGGCGGGGGGTTTCGCCAAAGGGAGAGAAGTCTTTAGTTAGGTCGAGGGGTGAAGAATTAATAAAACCGAGATCGGGTAGTAAATTAGACTGAGTAACGCTCACGCTCGCTGTAATCCCTTGAATTTTCGGTAAGGGAGGAGAACCAGGGATTAAAGACTGATTAAGCGCAACTTTCAGCCAGGACGCTTCTACGCCATTGATGATTTGTTTAACGGGAACGGGAAAGTTAGGAATTGATACTTGCCAACTTTGGTTATTTTCTGAGATATTACTGACCAATTGACTGATTTGCCGCCAATCTTTACCATCCCAATAAGACCAAGTCAAGGGGAGTCCTGCTAACCTCTGAGCCTCCTCAGATTGAATTGTTAAGGTGACAGTTTTAGCAACTGGTAGGGTGAATAGGTCATCGCAAGCTAAGTACAGGCTGTGTTCGACTCCCGCATCGCCATGAAAGACAAAACCCGCAGTTGCAGTTTTGGTCGTCAGCCACCCAGTGCGATCGCTCCAGGTATCCTGCTGCGGCTCCCGCACAAATACGGAGGTGAGTTGAGCGGCGGTAACTACTAATTCCGCTTCTGTTTCAAAGATGACTGGGGCTTTTTCCCCTTCCGCTGGGGGAGCGGCTACCTGAGTTCCCACTGGAACCACTACATCCACTGTAGAGCCAGCCGCCAAAGAAAAGGTCAGGGGAGTGCGAGCGGCTTGAGGTGGGAGGCGGGAGGCTCCTAACAAGTCCAGGAATGCCAAGAAATTCTTGTCCGGGACTTGGTTCAAGCGCTCGATGATAATTTCGGCAAAGCGGGCAAAGGTGCCAATCAAGACGGCACTGATAGTCCCCTTTTTCGGCAGTCTCTTGCCTGTTACTGGATCTATTTCAGATTCCTGCCAAGTGGGTGCATATTCAAGCAGTAATTCCTGCAACTGCTGGGTAATCTCAGTTGCTGTGCGCTTGTCAATTTTCGGGGCTGATTTAACCATTGAATTATGAATTATGAATTGGGAATTAGAAGATTAGCCGATGATCAATCTAAAATCAAACAGGATTCTCAGGATTTTAGGATTTTCAGAATTTGAGAATTTTAGGATGATCAATATAAAATCTAAAATCTAAAATCTAAAATCTAAAATTCATCAACCGGCACTCCTTTCTAAATAAAACGGATAGACGAGATTAAAAACGTTATTACTTGCTCGCACCTGATATTCAATACTGATGAGCAGTTTTTCTCCGTCGCTGTCGGATTGGGGAATCACTTGAACGTCTAGTACATCAATGCGAGGCTCGAACAAGAGCAAAGCTTCTCGCACTTGTTGGGAAATTTTGCCAGCGGTGGCTGCCGTATTCATTTCAAAAACGAGGTCGTAAATCCCGCAGCCGAAATCAGGGCGCATCACGCGCTCGCCCTTAGCCGTTCCCAGAATGATCCAGATGGACTGACGGACGCTTTCTTCGTACTTTGCCCATTTGAGTGCCCCCGAATCGACCTGAATGGGGAATCCTACGCCAACACCTAAAAAAGATTTCTCCATCTCCATCCTCCCCTTAACCAATTAAGACAGTACCGACAGCAATAACCTGTCCTACGGGCAAATCGGCTGGATCATTGCACGTCTCGGCTGTATCGCTGTTACGCGCTGCCATTTTGCCGTTGATCTTGACGGTTGGGCTACCGATTTTAATAGTAGCTTTGTTGGCGGGAGGGTTCTGGAAGGCCGTACCAGGAGGGGTAGGGATATGGGGCGGGATGTTGTCCGCCGTGCTGTCCACGGTGGCGGCTGCCATCCCCATAATCTTGACATCTGCACTGAGGTTGCCGTTGATGATGCCAATAAAGGGGTGGGGAAGGGGAGTCGGAACTGGTGGTCCCGGCGGTGCTGGCACCATGACAATGTGGGTGTCGGTGGCAATAATTTGGTCGCCTTGTTTAGCTGCGGGTTGTCCCATAATGGATTTTAGATTTTAGATTTTAGATTTTGGATTTAAAACTAATTGAGGTTGATAGTTGCGCCTTTAAGATTCATGGTGGTGCTGGCTTTGATATCCATGCCTGCACCAGCTTCTATTTTGCTGTCGGCGGAAGACTTAATTTCGATTTTTTGTGCGTCTAGTTTGATCGTACCTTTAGTAGCAGAAAGGGTAATGTCTTTGTCAGCAGTAATCGTAATTGTGTTATTAGATGTATCGAAAATTAGGCTGTTATTGCCACTTTTATCGATAATCTCAATAGTTTCTTTGCCATCTTCATCATTGAGACGAATGGCATGACCGCTGCGAGATTTGATCAACCGCAGGTTATTTTTCCCGTCGCTATTATTAGCTGGAGGTGCATCTTTGCCATTCCAAAGAACCCCCAAAACGTAAGGAAAACGCGGGTTTCCCTGCTCGAAACCTACCAGAACTTCATCATCTACTTCCGGGAGAAAGTAGATACCTCTTTCTTTGCCAGCCATTGGGGCAGCAATTCTCGCCCAGTTGCTTTCATCTTCATCTTTATCGCTAAGCCAGGGAAATTTCAACTTGACTCGACCTAAGTTATCCGGGTCTTTATTGTTGGTAACTACACCTACGACCACTCCGAAAATACGACCAGCGATCGCTTCCCTAGTTTCCGTATCTACTGTCACCTCAAAGAGATTCATATTGCATTCCTCCGAATTGTAAAATAGGTGAAGTAACCGCGAGGTCCGTAGCGATGGCTGGCCGCGGTGACGTAATACAGTCCACTAAATCGCTCCCCAATACCATCGATCTCAATGACTTTACCAGCCCGTACTTGGGTATTACCCCGACAAATGCCTTGACCAGTAATCAATCCCAGTACCTCCCGATTAAATTGAGCTTTAGCAAATTGATCAGCCTCAGCTTGACTGGCAACGGGGCGATCGCTAATGCCTCCTATCCCCTCACCGAAGGCACTCTCACTAAGCTTGGCACCACTCGACTGTCCCCCCATCGTCGAGACTTCATCCCCTGCCTTAGCCTGTCCAAGAACTTTTTGCTTGTCCTTGGCACTCCAGCCGCGCACTGACACCTGGTTCACCTGTCCGAGAGAGGAGAGGCGGGGATAAAATTCCAGCAGGTTATCTTCCAGAGTCAGGGTTAAGACGGCGCTACTGGCATTCCCTACCGGACGGAACAAGAGGGTTTTGTCCTCTACTACTACCTCATACTGGAGCTGCCGCGCTCGTGCTTGCAAGAATTCCAGATCGGTCTGGTTAGCCTGCATAATATAGTCATGGGTGACTTGGCTATCTTCGGCTTTGGCAGTAAGTCCTCCTTCACTGGCAATTTGAGCGGCGATGTCGCTGTCTTTTTTCTGGAGGAAAGTACGAGTCTTGCGTCCTCTTTGTAGTCGGTGGCGGCGATCGTAACCGCGCACGATAAAGCTAGGCAGGCGATTAATCGTAAATTCTGGTTCTAATCCGGTAATTTCTCCCTTAATTAAGGTGGCCACTTGGCCCCCATAACCCAGTTTAACCTCTACTTCGGTACCAAGAGCAAAAAGAGCGTCATCGAGTAAGGAAATCTGACTATTCTGAGTTTCAAGTCCAGTCAGTTCCACTGTGAACATACTGGGTAGAGTCAGGTCATCCTCAACGGTGATGCTAATAACCTGAATTTCTGTCTCAATTGGCAGTGGTGAACCGCCAATTTTCAGAGCAAAACTCGGTAACAGCAAATTTGGCGTACTCGTTGTCGGCATTATCGATAATTCTCCTGATTTTAGATTTTAGATGAGTTTTTTCCCCGTTTTCTGTTCGCTGCCATATAACTCTGTCACCTGCCCAATTCCCAATTCATAATTCATAATTCATCAACGTAGTTTCGGAATAATTAGAGGATTGCTCACTTTTAAATGGCGCGGATCGTCTAGATTATTTGCTTGGGCGATAATGCGCCAGAGATTGGGATCTCCATATACTTCCGCCGCTAGGCTGCTTAAAGTGTCTCCTCGCTTGACTAGGCGTGTCGTTTGTTCGGGATCAGTTTGTTTGAGGTCTTTTTCTCGATCAATCCATTCAGTAAAAGTCACTGTCAGCCTAGCGCGTAGGGGTTTGCCATCACTTTTGAAGAGGGTGAAGTTTTGCACCAAGTTAGTCACCACTCCAATAAAGGGAAACTCAGGAGGATCAAGGGGGTTTCCCCAAGACACTGTGCAAATTGGCGGTTGATTGGTATCCCGTTCAATGCGCGTCAGCTTGACAATTTTATTGGTGAGTTGGCGCACGTCATCTACTGGCTTACCCTCAACGGGTTCGGTCACGTCAAAAAACAGTTCTAAAACAAGGGTACGACTTCCTCCTCCCCCAAACTGCAAAACTGGTGCATTCAAGTTTCTCTGGGATGATTGACTCCAGGTGACTGGTTTGGTAATTGAATAAGCAGTCGGATTGAATTGCACCGTAATTTCTGGCAGCTTAGACGATAGGGGTTTAATCGTTAATTTGGTAGGCGTTTCTAGTACCATTGGCTTATCCCTCGACGTTCACGTTCAACGGTTAACTGGCGAAACAGCAGACGGCTGACTTGTTCGGCAATGTCTGCCACATTGACTACCGGAGTCTGGTTTGCTGTCTGAGCGATCGCTGGTATAGCAGGATTTGATGGCATAGCTTCCATCTCGGAAGCCGTATTTGACATCTGGCGCAGGCTATTGGGACGATTAGGATTGACTGGAATACTGACTGACGGCAAAGAGGAGTCAGTATAGCCGTTGTTGGCGGCGGAGAAAACTGTCCTCGCTGGTTCACTGGTAGTTTTACGCCAAACCAGATTGGTCGGGACTGAGAGGTTTCCTGGAACCTCTCTAGAGGGAATTTCTGGGACGACGGCGATCAAAGTTGTTGCTAATTCGGAGTTAACGGCGGCAATATCTCTATTTGCTTGATTTCCTGACTGTTTTTGTCCTCCGATCGCCTCTCTGTGTATTGTACCTGAACCTGTTGTTAGTCGGTTAGATTCTTTATCTAGCGATTGTAAGCTTTGCCGCAGCAACAAGGGGGTTGCTGTGCTTAAATTGCTTACTTGAGGTTGTCCTAATTCCACTGAGGTAACTTTTGTTTCTCCTTCTGTTGACGCAACTATTGCCTCTGATTGGTCTAAAGTAGCTGCTGATTCTGAGTTAGAAGTGGGATTATTTATTCTTTCAGTAATTGTTCTCAAAGGTAAAGTAGATTCTCCCGAAGTGGCTGTTAAAGAATCTATCTTCTTTTCCTCAGATGTTTCGTCTGGTTG